>JAMLIA010000035.1 GCA_023954495.1 Thermomicrobiales bacterium
GTTGATGCGACCAACAAGGACGACAACGCGGAGCCGACGGACGACGATATTGAGGTCACCGCTACGACGATGTACGTCGAACTGATGGGCAGACGATCCAACATCATTCTCGTCGATGAGGATGGCCTGATCATGGACGCCATCAAGCGCGTGACACCTGAGATGAGCCGCGTCCGGCCGATCCGCCCGCGCCAGCAGTACGTCGGACCCCCGCCCCAGGTTCGCCGCGATCCGCTCAATGCACATCAACGCGACGCACTGGATACGCATGAGCCGGTTAACGTCGAACGCTGGTTGATCGCGACGTATGACGGTATGAGTCCGCTGCTGGCCCGTGAGGCCGCATGGCGAGCCGGCGTCGAGCCAAAGGATGATGTGCAGTCGCTCGATAGCGGCGCTCGCGACCAGCTTGCGTCAGCAGTCCGTGCGATCTTCGCGCCCCTCGCGACTAGCGCGTGGTCACCCTGGATCTATCGGTTCGAAGATGGCCGAATTGACTTCTCGTCGATTCCGTTGGAATCACTCAAGGCGCGGCCAGACGTTGAGGCCGAAGCGGCCAGCAGCGTGGTTAATGCCGCCGAGGTAGCAGCGCGAGCGGCCCGCACAGATGCCGCCCCGCAGCGCCACGCAGCGCGCCGGGAACGGCTGATTGCCGAGATCGACCAGGCACGATCGCGGGTCGAAAGCCGCCTGCATTCATTGCAGGAGCAGGCAGAACGAGCGACCGAGATCGAGAACTGGCGCGCGATGGGCGAAGCCATCTACATCCATCTGGTCGAAATCCAGCCGCGCCAGACGGAACTCGTGACCACGGATGGATTGGTCATCCCGCTAGATCCATCACTGTCAGCGAGTCAGAACGCACAGGAGTATTTCGAGCGCTACCGGAAAGCGCAGTCGGCAGAGCAGAATCTCCCCGAATTGCTAGAGAAGACGCAGCACGAGCTGGACTACATCGAGCAGGTGCGCTCGATGGCGATGCTGGCTGACGGTTTCGACGAGATCGAGGCGGTGCGGCTCGAATGGGCCGAGCAGCAGGTGACAGCGGTGAAAGCGCCGTCGCGCGCGAATCGCCCGCGACCATCACGGCAGGCTCGGCGACCTCGGACCTACCGCACCCGCTTTGGTGACATGATCATCGTTGGTCGCACCGGCCCGCAGAACGAGCAGGTCACATTCGATATCGCCGGACCGGACGACATCTGGCTGCACGCCCGCAACATGCCGGGCGCACACGTCATCCTGCGCAATCGCGGCGAGGTTCATGAGGCCGCGCTGGAGACTGCGGCAGCACTGGCAGCCTGGTACAGCCATGGGCGTGAATCGACATCCGTCGAGGTCGACGCCACAGATCGCCGCAACGTCCGCAAGATCAAGGGTTCGGGCCCCGGCATGGTGACCTATCGCAACGAGCGCACACTGAATGTCCGGCCATCCGAACAGCAGCTGAGTCTGGAGAGCATTGACTCTGACGGAAGTCCGCCAGGAGTCAACGACGAATCGTCTATGCAATTGTCATCTGACGATCAGACTACGAGCTTGCTCTGCGCTGCTTCCCGCGATAAGCGATCCGCGACATGATGATGCCAACTTCGTACAGGAAGTAGGTAGGTAGCGCGACGAGCATCATGTTGAACGGGTCAGGCGTCGGCGTAATGATCGCCGCGCTGATCATCGACAGTACGATCGCGAACTTGCGGAAACGGCTGAAGCGCTGCGGCGTCATGACGCCAATAAGCGTGAGCGCGTACATCAGCACCGGCAGCTCGAAGATGAGGCCGACGCCGAGCATGAGTGTCATATAGAACGAAATCACGTCCGCGCCGCGCGGGTTCCAGTCGAAAATGGAGCCGCCGAACGTCGAGAGGAAGTCCATCGCACGCGGGACGAGGACGAAGAACGCGAACAGGACGCCGATGATGAACGACACCATGACGAACGGAATCGCGATGATGACGTATCGGCGCTCATTTGAGGTCAGGCCCGGCGAAACAAAGCCCATCAGCTGATAGATGAGCACCGGCATGGCTATCGCAATGGCGATGTAGAGGGCCACCCGCATGTAGACCGTGAACGGCTCAGTCGGACTGATCGCCTGCAGGCCGGTGACATTGGCCTGATCGCGGATCTTCTCCATAACCGGGAACGCAAGCCAGAGGCCGGCTACCAGCGCCACCAGCACAGCCAATGCGCTCTTGAGAATGCGAGATCGCAACTCCTCCAGGTGCTCCTGGAGCGTCATCTCGACGAACTCTTCCTCCGTCTGGATGGGAGGTGTTGAACCAGGCGGTGACTGCTGGTTCCGCCGATTCCGCGTTGGCAGCGGAACTCGGTTGAGGATGCTTGCCATGTCGTCTCACGATCTCAACGGCGGAGGCCAAACCCGACGAATGACGCCCGGCCGGCCTCGTATCAGTGTCGCGGTGCGTTATCCCCGTCGATGGTGAAGCAGGACGCACGCGACCGCTGGATTCTGACTGATTGTACGGAAGTCAGCCAGACTCCAGCAAAAGGATTGGGCGTCGAGCGCGGCAATGCTCTCGACGCCCTCACGTCATAACGTACGTTGGCGGTCCGGATTCTGGCCGTCCAGCTTACGCGTCTTCGTTATCCTGAATGTAGTCCATCGCGTCGCTAACCTTGACGATCTTCTCGGCGTCCTCATCTGAGATCTCGACGCCGAACTCTTCCTCAAGCGACATGATGAGCTCGACTAGATCGAGCGAATCTGCATTCAGGTCCTGGACGAACTCCGCATCAGGCGTGACCTTCTCAGGCTCAACGCCAAGCTGCTCGGCAACAATCGCCTGAAGCTTGTCAAAGGTGGCTGACAACGCGATAACCTCCCACTGTAGAGTCGAGCCAGCGGCCGCCGTCGGCCGCTGTGCGGGGCGGAACACCCCCACGTCCATATGATCGTGTCGCTGATCCACCACAAGACTGTAGCAGACGGCGGAAGGCGCGGCACGACTCTCCCCGTTGCGGCGTATTATGCATGAATCGCCACTCAGTCGCTAACTTCCGGCACTTCGCTATCAGCATCCTCATCTGCGTCCTTCTGCGGTGCTGCGGGCATTGTGCGGGCGATGGTGCCAAGCACGCCGTTCACGAAGCGGCTGGAGTTGTCGCCGCCGAAGGCTTTGGCGAGCTCGACAGCCTCATTGATGGCTGCTTTCATCGGAACATCCTGCTCGTGCCGCAGCTCATAGATCGCGACCCGGAGGATGTTGCGGTCTACGGCGGGCAGCTGTGCAACCGGGAACGCAGTTGCCGCTCCGCCGATGCTGGCGTCGATCTCCGTCAAATGCTCGGAGACGCCGGAGACCAGTCGCTCAAGGTAGCGACGCACCGGCTGGGGGATGTTCATATCTGCGGTGTAGCGTCGAGCGATGTCCTCCAGTGTGTGATCGGTGAGATCCCCTTCGAACAGGATCTGCAGCGCGAGCGTTCGCGCCTGTCGGTTTTCAAATCCACGGCCCCTTCGGCCTGACATGCGGTCTCCTCCGGCAGCCTCGGTTGACGGCAGCGCGTCGAACCGGGCATCAAACAATCGGGCAGGCAAGGCCCGGCAGGCTTTCGATCATGGCAGTTGGATCGGCGTTGTTCAGTAGCTCACCAATCAGACCGGTATGGACGTTGCCGGAGCGGAAGTCTGGATGATTCAGCACGAAGTGGTGGAACGGTATGGTCGTTTCAACTCCGCTGATGACCGTCTCGGACAACGCGCGGCGCATCCGGGCGATGGCGTCATCCCGCGTTGCTCCCCAGGCAATCAGCTTGCCAATCATCGAATCGTAGTTCGGTGGAATGCGATAGCCGCTGTAGAGATGCGAGTCGATCCGGATGCCCGGCCCTCCCGGCGCGTGATACCCACTCACAACTCCTGCTGACGGCGTGAAGCCGGTCATCGGGTTTTCTGCATTGATCCGGCATTCAATCGCGTGGCCGGTCGTGCGAATGTCCTTCTGGTCAAACGGCAGCGGCTCACCGGCGGCGACGCGGATCTGCCAGTTGATGATGTCGAACCCGGTCACCATCTCAGTAACCGGATGCTCTACCTGCACACGCGTGTTGGCTTCGATGAAGTAGTACTTCTCGTCGCGGTCAACAAGGAACTCGAACGTACCAACGCCGGTGTACTTGATCGACTTCGCGAGCTTGACCGCTGCCTTTTCAAGGCTTGAGCGCAATCGGCGCGAGATATTTGGTGCCGGCGCTTCCTCGATCAACTTCTGATGCCGACGTTGCATCGAGCAATCCCGTTCGCCAAGCGAAAGGACCTTGCCGTGCTTGTCGGCGATGATCTGGATCTCGATGTGACGAGGATTCTCCAGATAGCGTTCCGCGTAGACGGCACCGTCAGCGAACGCCGCCTGGGCCTCGGCCTGCGCCAGCGGCAGCAGCCGTAGCAGCTCGCGCTCATCGGCGGCGATGCGCATGCCGCGCCCCCCACCACCAGCAGCCGCCTTCAGCATCAGCGGGAAGCCGATTTCGCGCGACAGCTCACGCACGTCCACCGCTGCCGGTAGCGGATCGTTGGTGCCGGGGAGAACCGGCACGCCCGCCTTCTTCGCGATCTGGCGCGCCTGCGCTTTGTCGGCCATGACCGAGATCGTCTCCGGCTCGGGCCCAATGAAGGTCAGGTTCACCTCTTCGCAGATGTCAGCGATGTAGGCATTTTCAGCCAGGAATCCATAGCCGGGATGAATCGCGTCGCAGCCAGTCATTAGCGCTGCGCTAATGACCGACGGAATGTGGTTGTACGACTTGGCTGCCGGTGGCGGCCCAATGCAGACCGCCTCATCGGCCAGACGCACCGGTAGCGAATCGCGATCAGCCTCGCTGTAGGCAACGATCGCGCCGACACCGAGCTCGTGACAGGCACGCAGTATTCGCAGGGCGATCTCGCCGCGATTTGCAATGAGAATCTTTTCGAACATCATCCACCCACCAGCATTGAGAGCGCGACGCAGGCTCCGTCAGGTGTCGTTGAGAACGGGTGCAGATTCCGATGCGCTACATCGCCATCCCACCGTCGACCGATAGTACAGCGCCGGTGATGTATCGTGCAGCCGGAGAGACGAGGAAGCGGACGGCGCTGGCGACATCTTCCGGTGTGCCGAAGCGCCCGAGCGGGATGCGCTCCAGCATGGCAGCCTTGGTGTCGTCAGTCAGCACGTCCGTCAGGCGCGTCTCGATGAAGCCCGGAGCGACTGCGTTGACGGTGATGCCGCGCGAGCCGACTTCCTTGGCCAGCGACTTGGTGAAGCCGATCAGGCCGGCCTTGGCCGCCGAGTAGTTTGTCTGCCCGGCGTTGCCGCTGAGGCCAACGACAGAGGTGAGATTCACAATCGAGCCGGATCGCCGACGCATCATCGGACGGATCGCCGCCTTGCTGCACAGAAACGCGCCCTTGAGGTTCGTCTCCAACACCGCATCCCAGTCTTCCTCGCTCATGCGCATCAGGAGCGTGTCGCGGGTGATGCCGGCGTTGTTGATCAGCGCATCGAGGTGGCCGAAGGTATTGATCGTCTGCTCGATCAGTCCGGCGACGTCATCCGGGCTGGTGATGTCGGCTCGCACCGCCAGCGTTGCACCGCCATATTGCGCCAGATCGTCGCACAGTGCTGCCGCCTGATCCGCGTCTCCGCGATAGTTCACAACAACGGCAAAGCCGTCCTGCGCGAGCTCGTGGGCAATGGCCCGACCAATGCCGCGGACAGCGCCGGTGACGATCGCAACGCGCTGCTCATTGTCTTGCATGTCTTCCCTCAGCTTCTGGTTGCCACCGGTGCGAGCAGGCGATCCGACGGCACTGTTGTCACGGATCGATTAATGCGCCCAATCAGTCCACTCAGGGTGGCACCTGCGCCGATTTCGTAGAAGTGCGTGACACTGAGCTCGATCATCGTCTCTACCGATCTGATCCACTGCACGGAAGCACAGATCTGATCGACGAGCTCACGCCGAATGTCATCCGGGTGGACGATCGGCTCGGCGGTCACGTTCGAAATGAGCGGTACGCGTGGCTTCTGCACTGGTGTCTGGTCGATGTCCACCGCCAGCTGCTCGGCAACCGGCTGCATCATCGACGAATGAAAGGCACCGTTGACCGGCAACCGCACAACCCGCCGTGCACCGCGCTCTTTGGCAGCCATTTCGGCGACCGCAATCGCATCGTCTGTCCCGGAGACGGTGATCTGCCCCGGCGCGTTGAAGTTGGCGACTTCGGTACCGGTTTCGTTCGCCACGACCTGCACTGCTTCAACATCAAGGCCGATGATCGCAATCATGCCGCCGAGCGCGTGCTCTTCCATGAGCTGGCCGCGTCGGCGCACCAGGCGAATCGCGTCGCTCAGCGCCAGCGCATCTGCCGCAACCAGCGCCGAGTATTCACCCAGCGAGTGACCGGCGACGTAATCCGGCTCCGGCAGCAGCGACTCTGCATGCAGTGCGCGATGGGTCGCGACGCTGGTAGCGACGATCGCTGGTTGCTGATTACTGGTGAGTGTTAGTGATTCGAGCGGACCTTCCCAACACAGGCGCGAAATCGCGAAACCCAGTGTTGCGTCGGCTTCCTCAAATGCTGCGCAGGCCTCACCGCTCGTCTGCGCAACGGTCTGCCCCATTCCAACTGTCTGTGACCCCTGGCCAGGAAATACCCAGGCTACCCCTGCACTCATCCCCGGGCCAGCCGGGCGACGCCTGTCGCTCCCCACCGTATCACCCCCGCTGCCCACGAAAGGCCGCCGCCGAATGCGACGACTACGACATGCATCCCGTCCTGGATTGCCCCCGCCTCGAACGCCTCCACCAGGCCAATCGGCACCGATGCCGAAGATGTGTTGCCATAGTCGTGGACATTCACCCAGACGCGATCGCGCGGCAATTCCAGGCGCTTCGCGGCCGCGTCGATAATCCGCAGATTTGCCTGATGCGGCACCAGCAGATCAATCTCATCGAACGTCAGGCCGGCTCGCGCGATAGCCTCGGCGGCCACCCCGCCCATCACCTTGACGGCGAACCGATAGACCTCTGGTCCGTTCATGCGCATGAACGGGCGATCCATCGTCGGGTTTCCGTTGAGCTTGGCAAAGGAAGCCGGGTCACCAAGTGTCAGATGATGCCCAGCCGAACCATCTGCGCCGAGAGCAACGGAGAGCACGCCTTCAGCCGCGTCACTGGCCTCCAGCACGACTGCGCCGGAACCATCGCCAAACAACACGCAGGTGCTGCGATCCGTGTAATCAAGGTAACGCGAGTTGATATCGGTACCAATGACGAGGATGCGTTGATAGAGGCCGGATTCGATGAACTGGGTCGCCGTCGCGAGCGCATAGACAAAGCCCGAGCAGGCGGCATTGAGATCGAACGCAGCGGCCGCGTGCGCACCGATCGCAAACTGCACCTGACAGGCGACCGACGGCATCATCTGATCGGCGGTGAACGTGCCAACTACAATCAGGTCAAGATCGCCCGGATCTATCCGCGCCTTCTCACAGGCGAGACGCGCTGACGCCACGGACGACGACGTGATCGTATCGGTCTCGCCGGCGATGCGCCGTTCGCGAATGCCGGTGCGTGACACGATCCACTCATCGTTTGTATCAACCATGCGCGAGAGTTCGTCGTTGCTAAGCACGCGCTCAGGCACATACATGCCCCAGCCAGTAATCGCGGCTCGCGGCATCTACGATGACTCCCTCCGGCACTGCGCACGGTTTTCACCAGCACGGTGATACAACGCGCCGCGCGCGAACACAGAATTCGCGCGCGGTTTCAGGAACGGCAGCCTATTCGTCGTCGCTGCGCCGCTGTCGCGTCTTAATCTCAACAACCTGCCTGCCGGCATAATACCCGCAATGTGGGCAAATGTGGTGCTGGCGCTTGTACTGTCGGCACTGCGGGCAGGTCATGATTGCAGGTTCCTTGACGCGGTCGTGCTGGCGGACGAGGCCCTGCTTCGCTCGTGATCGCCGTTGTTTTGGAAGCGCACCCATTCGTTAGTGTCCCCTTGCTGCATCGTGGCGCTCACGCGCCGTCAATTCTGTTCGCTTGTCTCATCTTCATCAAGCAGATCACCGAGAATGCGAAATCGCAAATCCCCGACTTCACTGTCATCGTCGCCGCCCTGACCCAGGCCCGGGCAATCCTCACGGCATATCGGCTTGATCGGCAAGTCCAGAAGCGCCACCTGCCGAAATGGCTCGGTCAGGTCAAGCTCGTGGGACTCATCAATCGTTCCGACCTCTTCCGCCGGCACCATGTGCGCGACGGGAGCACCGCTCCGGACGTCGATCGACGGTCGATAGTCATGATCGAACTCGGCCGCGAACGGCTGGTCGTACATTTCCAGACACCGGACGCACTCAATGATAGCCGTTCCTGCAACCGATCCGGTAGCCAGTAGCCCATCACCGATTCGCGTCAACCGCACGTGCGCGGTAACGTCGCGCGCCATCATGTCCTGATCGAGCGCAAACCAGTCAAGCGAAACGTCGTAGACTCGATAAGCCCCGACGTCCTCCTTCATGAGCTGGGCGACGTTGATCCGCGTGTCGTTCTTGAGCTGCAACGCTCGCCTACTCTCGAAGCCCCACGCGATGACATTCGCCCTGGCTCGCAGGCACGCCTATATGGCCACGCCAACGCGCAACCTTACCAGTATAGCCAGCGACCATCATGCCGGTCAAACATATGCTGGTTGTTTATGTCTGCTCTGATAAGCGGGACTTGGCCTGCTCGATCTCGGCGTGGCTGCGCAGGAGCGCCTGCTCGACATCCTCAAGCAACCGGCGTGCGTAACTTTCGATCTCGGAGTTGGTCGCGCGCTGGCTCTCGCGTGCCTGACGGAGAACATCTTCGCTCCGATAGCGTGCTTCAGCTGTCAGACCACGGTCGCTAATCAGATACTCAGCCCGCTCTCGCGCGGTAGCGACAATCTTCTCCGCCTCATCCTGAGCATCGCGGACGATTTCCTCGCGCTTGGTGATGACCCGCCGTGCTTGCTCCAGCTCGGACGGCACCGCTTCGCGCAGCTGATCGAGGAGTGAGAGGAACTCATTCTCGTCGACCATCACCTTGCTCATCACACGCCGACCGGCGACGACCTCCGATTCGAGGCGCTCGATGATCTCCATCATGTGTGGTGTCCGTGCGGCGCGGCGCGGCGGGCGTCCTGGTCCGTCGGCAGCGGGGAACTCAGATTCCACCGCTTGGCGTGTATGCATCGAGCGGCCTCTCTTCCGTGGTCTGGATTGCGTCGGGGTCGAATTGCTTGCTGAGTGCATCAACAACTGGAGCGGGGACAAGCGCCGTAACATCGCCGCCGAGTGAAGCCACTTCACGGATAAAGCTCGACGAAATAAACGAGTAGCTTGAGCTCGTCATCAAACAGACGACCTCCAACTCCGGAGCAAGATGCTGGTACATGTGCGCCAGCTTGAACTCATATTCGAAATCTGAAACTGCCCGGAGCCCGCGAACGATGGTCTGCGCCCCCACGCTTCGAGCGTAGTCTACGGTCAGGTTTTCATAGGTGTCAACGTCAATGTTCGGTTCATCACCCAGGCAGTCGCGAACCAGCCGCACGCGCTCGTCGAGACTGAAGAGATGCCGCTTTGCGCCGTGGGTTCCGCCAGTATAGACAGCAACAATCAGTCGATCGAACAACCGTGCCGCGCGGCGGGCGAGATCGACGTGTCCATTCGTGACCGGGTCGAAGCTGCCCGGGTAGACTGCTACTCGCATCGACTCACCCCTCTGCCGAAGCATCCCCATCCATCGCAGCCGACTTACTTTTGTCCGGCGCGAGAACTACATCGTACACCGCGAAGCAGGAGCCACCGTGGCAGCGCGCGCGCAACTGCACCAGGTTCCCTAACTGCTCCGGCATCTCCACCCGTGGCGAGTAACCCATCGCGATGACCGTGCCGTCACGAACAGCGTCGGATTCCCCGAGCATCACCAGCGTCGCGTGGATCTCCGGATCGGCGTAGGGTGGATCGAAGATCACCAGGTCGTATGGCTCGCGCGCCGATCTGATTGCTGTCAGGACGCTGACGGCGTGAATCTTCCCGCGATCAGCGAACTTAACGTGCTCCAGGTTGTCGCGGATTGCCTGGATCGCGTGCTTGTCGCGATCGACGAAGTCGCACCAGCTCGCGCCGCGCGAGAGCGCCTCGATGCCAACGGCACCCGACCCGGCATAGAGGTCGAGAACGCGGTCGTACTCAACCCCCAGCGACGCGAGGACGGAGAAGAGCGCTTCCTTGATCTTGTCGGCCATCGGTCGCGTAATGCCCTCGGAGCGTGGTGCCCGGAGCTTTCGTCCGCGTGCCTCGCCGCTAACCACTCGCATCGCCTAGCTCACATCCACTATCGCGCGCTTCCAGAACGCATCCATCCGCGCTCGCACCAGGGCGAACCGCGCGCTTTCCAGTTTGGGATCTTCCTCAAGAATGCGTTCGGCGACGGCACGCGCGCGCTCCAGATCGCGAACGTCGGCGAACATCGCCAGATCCAACTCCGGCAGACCGCTTTGGCGGGTGCCGAGAAAGTCGCCCGGGCCGCGCAGCTCCAGGTCGGTCTGCGCCAGCTTGAACCCATCCTGCGTGTCGACCATCGCCTGCAAGCGGGCATTGCCATCACTACCCGTGTCACCAGAGATGAGGATGCAGTACGACTGCTCGGCGCCGCGACCCACCCGGCCGCGAAACTGATGCAGCTGCGACAGGCCGAATCGATCTGCACCATCAATCAGCATGACCGTCGCGTTGGGGACGTCGATACCAACCTCGATCACCGAGGTCGAAACCAGGATGTCGATCTCGTGGTCGCGGAATGCGCCCATGACCGCATCCTTCTCTGCCGGTCGCATCCGCCCGTGCAGCAGGCCAAGACGTAAGTCCGGAAAAATCTCGCTGCTCAGCCGCTCGTGCTCGGCAACCGCTGCTCGTGCATCGACCGTTTCGGACTCCTCGACGAGCGGGAAGACGATGAACGCCTGCCGACCGGTCTCGATCTGGCCGCGGATGAAGCGGTAGGCGTCGGCGCGCTGCCGCCCATCGACCCGATAGGTCTCGATTGGCTGGCGGCCCGGCGGCATCTCATCGAGCGTCGACACGTCCAGATCGCCGTGCAGCGTCAGCGCGAGCGTACGCGGGATCGGCGTGGCGGTCATCACCAGCACATCCGGCGCGACGCCCTTGCCGCGCAGCCGCGCGCGCTGCTCCACGCCAAACCGATGCTGTTCGTCGATAATCGCTAGCCCCAGGTTGGCCAGCTCGACGTCTTCCTGGATGAGTGCGTGGGTGCCGATCAACAGATCGATCTCGCCAGCTGCGCCCGCCGCGTAGACCGCAGTGCGCTGCGCACCGCTGACGCTGCCGGTCAGGAAGCCGATTCGTGGACGACGCTCCTCCGGCAATGCCTCAAACACGCGCTGCAAGCCGCGAGCATGCTGCTCCGCAAGGATCTCGGTCGGGGCCATCAGCGCAACCTGGTAGCCATCCAGAATCGCAGCGTAGGCAGCCAGCGCTGCGACAATCGTCTTGCCCGAACCGACATCGCCCTGCAAGAGACGGGTCATTGGCTGTGGCTTCGACATGTCCCGAAGAATCTCGGCCAGCGAGCGCCGCTGAGCACCGGTCAGCTCGAACGGCAGTTTGTCGTTCAGCGCACTCAGCGCCTCGCGATCGACGGTGATCGCCGTGCCGGGCTGCGACTGCCACTCATGCTTGCGGCTCAGCAGACCCAACTGCAGCGCGAGGAACTGGTCGAACGCGATTCGCTGCTGGGCGGACCGCAAGTTGGTCGCAGCATCGCCAGTCGGTCCCTCAACCGGGAAGTGGATCCATTCCAGCGCCTGTCCGAGATCGAGGAGACCTTCGTCTGCGCGCAGGTCCTCCGGCAGCGGCTCAACGATCAGCTTGCTGGTGGCGTCGAGAGCATGCCGCACGAGGGGCCGGATCACCTTCTGCGAGATGTTCTTAACCAGTGGATAGACTGGAATGATCCGGCCAGTGTTGAGCGTCTCGCTGCCGAGAATTTCCCACTCCGGATTCTGGAACGTGAGCTGGCCACGCATCTGCTCGACACGCCCGGACAGCGACACTGGCGTACCGGGCACGAGCTGCCGTGCTACCCACGGGCTGAACCAGACGGCGTGAATCCGACCGGTGCCGTCCGCAATGACCGCATCAACAAGCTCACGCCCGGTCGTCGTGCGCCGGGTCTCAATCGATGCGACCGTGCCCTGAATCGTCGTCAGCCTGCCGAACAGGCTGCTGGCGATCGGCTGGACGTTGCCATAGTCGATGTACTTGCGCGGATAGAGATGCAGCAGGTCACCAACCGTCTCGACCCCAAGTTGCGCGAGCGTCTTCGCACGACCTTCGCCAACACCGGGCAGCAGCCGGACAGAATCGGCGAGCGATGCAACCTGCACTCCTGGCTTCGCCGCCCGCGGTTCACGCCTCGGCGGTACCTGCGCTCGTGGCGCAACCCGGGAAGCGCGCACAGGCGGGGGAAAATCGACGGGTGCCGGGGTCGGCATGTGGGCCAGATCCTGAACAATCCGCCGCGCCGCTGCCACAGCCGTCCTGCGATCTGCAGCAGGAAGCTGACCGTATCCAGCAAGGAGCGTGTCAAGCTCCTGAATTCGGCGTTGCGTTTCAGGTTCAGCGGCATGAAGCAACCGCGCCGTCCGCTCGCCGACGAAGCGAGCGATGCCGTTTGTGGCCGCGTCGTCGCGGAAGCCCTTACGCTCTTCAAGTTGCAGAACCTTATCAACCTGGATAAGGTCGCGCGGGGGATAGCTGTTGCGCCGCATGTCCATGCTGGAAGTGTTGGCGAGCAGCGTAGACCGTGTCAACCGGGCCATGCCGAGCCACCTGAAATGGCTCAACCTTGATACGGTGCGTGATATACTTGGGGCGAGTCTCCGGCCACAACGGACTGGCCGGGCTGCCATACGGATCAGGCAGTCACGGTGGAGCGCCAGCAATGTAGGGCGTGCCGCTGAACCGAGACGGAGAACGTGTATGCACTAGGAGGCACACCTTGGCAAGGAAGTCACAACAGCGGAGGCCGGCACCTGCGGCTGCCGCGACAGCAACAACTGACGGACCACGAACTCGCGCGAATAGCGATGCAATCGCCGTCGTCGGGCGCGTCACCGATGCGCTGCCGAACGCGATGTTCGCTGTCGAGCTTGAGAATGGGCACAACGTCCTCGGCCACCTCTCCGGCCGAATGCGGAAGAACTTCATCCGCGTCCTGCCCGGCGATCGCGTGACCGTTGAGCTATCCCCATACGATCTGACACGCGGCCGGATCACCTACCGACACCGCTAATTCCCGTCCACGCGGGTCCATACGCTGCGGTCTCCGAGCAACGAGGGTTGCTTCGGGGTCTTCGCGTGTTCAGAATCCAGTAGTCATTTAGCAAATTGCACGCACCTGGAAGCGGGTAGCGAGAAGGGACGGTCTGATGCAGGTCGGCGTCTTCATGCGCACGTCCGAGGTCAATGTCGATGACCAGCCGATCCGGTTCCGCGACATCCTCGGATTCGCCCAGGCTGCCGAAGCAGCCGGACTCGACTCGTTCTGGGTCCCGGATCACCTCACATTTGAATCGCCCGAGGGCGAAACGTTCGGCGTATGGGATGCGTACAGCATCATGAGCGGGCTGGCTGCCGCAACGTCGCGCATACGCATCGGCCCGTTCGTCACGGCGTCGATCTTTCGCAACCCGGCGTTGTTGGCCAAGATGGCGGCGACGATCGACGACATCTCGGACGGTCGCTTCGTCCTCGGGCTCGGCGCGGGCAACTGGGAAGCGGAACACACTGCCTTCGGCTTCCCGTTCGACCGCCGCGCCAGCCGCCTGGGCGAAGCCCTGCAGATTATCCGACCGCTGTTTCGCGACGGATCAGTGGACTTCAAGGGCACCTACCACTTGGCGAAAACCCAGCATCGTCCTGCTGGCCCCACCGACGGTGGCCCGCCGCTGTGGGTTGCAGCGAAAGGCCCGCGCCTGACCCGCACCGCCGTGCAGTTCGCCGATGCGCTGATTAGCATCTGGCCGGCCAATCTGGCGCAGGTCACCGCCGAACGCAGCCGGATCAACGCCGCCTGCGCCGATGTTGGTCGCGATCCCTCGACGATCGAGCACATCATCGGCACGCACCTCTACCTGCCGGCGGGCACACCAAACGAGATTGGCGACAACGCCATCAGCGGTAGCACTGACGAGATCGTCGCAACGCTGCGGTCATTCGCCGACGCGGGTGTTGCACACGTCGTCGTTGACCTGCGGCCTGATGTCAGCATGGCGGGGATTGCGGAGTTGGGCGAGATCGTAGCTCGACTCAGACAGTAAGGCCGATCAGGCGACAGCCCGCAAATCTCGGCGGCTTGAACGGGCCGTCATTGCTCGTGATGGCGAGCAGTTGGATCCGGCAGCCCACCCCACCTTCTGTCATTTCGAGCGCGCACGCGAGAAATCTCCCCTGCGTTGGACTGAGTCCGACGGGTGGGAGATCTCTCACTGCGGTTCGAGATGACAGGAGACGGAGCGGGTACCGCGCCAACCTGGCGGTTCAAGATGACAGGAGATGGGGCGGCTGCCGCGCCAACCTGCTCTGAGGCCCGTCCGCTGGCTTCACGCGAGAAACGTTTGAGCCGAGAAAGAGGCCGCTACGCCCACATCGCCTTCGCCGCGTCACCAGCGATGCGGCCATCGCCGCCGGAGAAGCCCATCGGCGCGCCATCGGCGCGCCAGCAGGCAGCGCCCTGCATGTTGCCGGATTCCGGATCGATCAGGATGCCGTTCATGCCACCTGCGACCTTCAGCGGGGTCTCGACGACATGGCCGCGTGCTTCCAGCGCCGCCTTCAGCTCGGCGACTCCGGCAAAGCCTTCCTCGATCTCCAGCACCGGCCCGCGATCCCAGATACGCGGTGCTTCGACTGACTCCTGGATCGACATGCCATGGTCGATGACGTTGATGATCCCCTGCATGACCGTGCCGAAGATACGGACGCCCCCCGGCGTACCGATGGCCATGAACGGTTTGCCATCCTTCATCACCAGCGTCGGCGACATCGAGGACAGGATGCGCTTGTCGGGCGCGATTGAGTTCGTTCGGCCCGGATTCGGGTCCATCAGGTGCATGCAATTGTTCAGCAACATGCCGGTTCCCGGCACCGTCACCTTCGAGCCGAATCCGCCGTTGAGCGTCTGCGTCGTCGCGACGATGTTGCCGTCGGCGTCTGCGGCGCAGCAGTGCGTCGTCGATGCACCTTCGCCATCCGGGGGCGTGGCGGCAATGTACTGCTGCGCCTTGGCCATGTCGATCTGAGCGGCGCGTTCTGCGCCGTACGACTTGGACGTCAGCCAGTCGAGCGGAATGTCGGTCGTGGCCGGGTCGGCCATATAACGGAAGCGGTCGGCGAACGCGATCTTCATCGCCTCGCCAATGACATGGACGGTGTCAGCAGAGCCAAAGCCCATCTTGGCGATGTCGAAGTGCTCCAGAATGTTCAGGATCTGGATGATGTGCGTGCCACCCGAAGATGTCGGACCCATGCCGACGACCTCATAGCCACGGTAGGTGCCACGCACCGGCGGGCGTTCGTAGATGCGGTAGTCCTCAAGGTCATCCTTCGAGATCAGCCCGCCATTCTTCGCCATGTCGGCGACGATCGCCTCGCCCAGCGGGCCGCGATACAGGTAGTCCGGGCCGTGCTGCGCGATCGCTTCGAGCGTGTCTGCGTAGTCGCTGCGAACGATGCGGTCGTTGACTGCGGGAACGTTGCCACCCGGCAGAAACACCTCAGCGCTGGCCGGATATCGACCAAGATTCTCGCGCTCCATCTGGATGAGCTGCGAGAGATACGGGCTGACGCGGAAGCCCTGGCGAGCGAACCGGATCGCCGGAGCCATCACTTCGGCGAGCGACAGGCGGCCGAAGCGCTCGACGGCGGTCGCCCAGCCGAGCAGCGTCCCGCCAGTCGCGACAGCGAGATAGCCGGTGCTGTTGAGGTCGCCTTCCACGTCGTTGTCGAGGTTGCCGGGGATCGGCTTGAACATGTCGGCGCTGGCACCGCGCGGCACCGTCGCGTAGTTGTCAATCGTTGTGCAGGTGCCATCTGCCAGTCGGATATTGATGAAGCCTGCGCCGAAGATCGTCGTCATCATCGGCTCAACGACCGACAGAGCGAACATTGTGCCGATGGCTGCGTCGACGGCATTGCCGCCCTGGATCAGGATCTCGTTGCCGGCGAGCGACGCCAGCGGATGGTTCGATGTCACCATCCCCTTGGCGGCTGCGGCTGGCTGCTTCTCGGTCGCGCGCTTTGTGGTTACTGCCATGTGCGTTCCTTTCGAGATGTGGGGAACCTCACCCCCCGGCCCCCTCTCCTGTGAGGAGAGGGGGTGTCATATGTTGCGGGAGCTGATTGCCAATCACCAGGTCTGTTCAGGGCCGCTCTCGCGATCTCGTTGTCAGCACCCAATCGCCCAGACTCAGGACACCCCCCCTCTCCTCACAGGAGAGGGGGGACGGGGGTGAGGTCACCTATCGCTCGTAAACAACCTCGCCACCGATGATTGTCGTTGTGACGCCGAGGTCGGCGAGTGTCGATGGATCGACATCGCGCGGGTCCTGTTCGAGGACGGCGAAGTCGGCCAGCATACCGGCCTTGATCTTGCCCTTGATGTCCTCTTCAAAGGTCACGTGGGCACCGGCGACGGTGTACATCTCCAGCGCTTCCTCGACCGTGACGGCCTCCTCAAGCGCGTACGACTGGCCCGTGCCGGTCCGCTCGGTGACGGCGGCCTGGATCGACTTCATCGGCACGTAGGACGACACTGGGCAGTCCGACGAGAAGACGAGCGGAATTCCGCGCTCGAGGAAGGAACGGAACGGATAGGTCAGCTGAATGCGCTCCATACCGAGGTGGCGGATGAAGCCGTCGCCATACTCCAGGATGAAGACCGGTTGGGTGACCGGGATGACGCCGAGTCGCTGGATGCGATCGAGGATGTCCGGGCGGCAGATGCCGCAGTGCTCGATGCGATGACGATGATCGTCACGCGGGTGGGCGGTGAGCGCCTTCTCGTAGGCGTCCAGCACCCAGTCGATGCCGCGGTCGCCGATAGCGTGGACGGCGATCTGATAGCCCATCGTGTGGGCTTTCATGACGTAGTCCTCGAACTGCTCCTTCGGCATCATCGTCAGGCCGAGGTTGTCGTCGCGGGGGTCTTCCAGGAACGGCTGCGTGACGGCGGCGGTGCGACCGATCAGAGAGCCGTCGATGAACAGCTTGACCGGGCCGACACGAAGGCGGTTGCTGCCGAAGCCCTGCAGTACGCCGAGGCCGTCGAGCTGGTCGATCAGCGTCTCACGGATCATCATGCTGGTGCGCAGCTTCAGCAGGCCGCGTTCCGACGCGATCTGGTAGGCGCGGACATGGTCAGCTGTCAGTGAGCCTGCGTCCTGCGACGAGGTGATGCCCGAGGCCACGTAGGCGTCGTTGCAGCGCTTGAGCGATTCGACGAAGTCCTCAACGGTCGGCACCGGCACCTGGTTGCGCACTGCCTGCTGCGCCGTCTCGTGCAGCACTCCTGTCGGCTCGCCATTTTCATCCACGACGTAGTGGCCACCCTGCGGGTCTGGCGTGCCCACTTGCGAATACCGGCCAGCTCAGTGCCTTCGAGTTGACGGCCGACGAAGTGACCGGAGCCGTTGACGATCATGACCGGGTGATCAGTCGTGGCGGCGTCGAGGTCCTGGCGGGTCGGGTGTCGGCGATCGTCGAGCTTGTTGTCGTCGTAACCACGACCGAGGATCCACTGGCCGGCCGGAGTGTCGGCGGCCTTCTGGCGCACTGCCTCAACGATGTCCGCGATCGTGCGGACTGCCGGGTAGGCAGCGTTGATCTGGCCCAGCGCGGTGCCGTAGCCGATCATGTGGTTGTGCGCCTCGTTGAAGCCGGGGATCATCGTCCTGCCGGCGAGGTCAAAGCGTCGGTGGCCGCGCGGCAGCGCCGCTTCAACTTCCTCGCGCGACCCAGCTGCGACGATGACCTCACGGACGATGCCGACTGCCTCGACCTCCGGGTTGGCCGGATCCATCGTCAGGATCGTTCCGCCCCTAAAGAGCTGTGCGTCTGATCTCACCCCTGATCATCCCTTCCTCATCTGGCCACGCACCAACAGGACTGGTGCTTTGCTCGCTTATAGCGCCTTCGCGGCGTCCACTGCGGCCCGCAGGTTCGCCTCGGGCGTCGCGACTGGGATCACGCACCCCGGCGCGATCATCAGGCGGCGGTTGTTGGTTGCCTGCCGCGCCTCGGTGACCTGAGCGACAACTGCCTCCGCCGACATCCCCGGGATCTCTTTCTCGTTGATCCCACCGGCGACGCAACAATCCGGATAGTTGCCCTGAACGGTCGCCAGATCCGGCCCGACGGCCCGGTCGTGCCAGTTCAGGACATTGCCGGGGTACCCGGCCAGGATATGGAAGAACGTGTTCGCGCCGTGCAAGTGCACCATCGTCACCTGGCTACCGGCGGCAACCGCTTCTTCCATAACCTCCAGATCGTAGTTGGTGCCGAATTCGAGGTACTCCGACTCGGTCAGCATGTCCGAGGTGGCCAGCTGGCTGGCGAAGAACACGCCGTCTGCACCAGCGGCCAACGACGCGCGCGTCATTGCCACGGTCACATCGCGGATTGCCTCCAACGCCTGCCGGACGGCATCCGGATCAGACCGCAGGTGATCAACGACGCGGCCAGCCGACATCTTGCTGGCGATCGTCAGCGGACTGAAGATGGTCTGCAGCACTGGCACGTCCGGTCCGACTGCGTCCCGCACGAGCGCGCAGGCACCAACGACCTCGGCGTTGAATCCGGCATCCACCGGCACCGGCGCGATCTTCGCCCAGTCGGCGGCGGTGTCGATCGGATAGTGCGTCGTCTCGCGCGTGCCACCTGGCGCACCCTGGTACTCGCTCTTCGCGCCCCAGTCGATCGTCGCGTAATCACCCGGCGGCATCAGCTTGATGAAATCCAGCTGATACGTCTCCTGCCAGGCCCGGGTGATGGCCGCCAGATCGGCAGCGGACTGATCCTGATTCGGGAAGTGTCGCCAGATGCTGACTGGCGGACGGTCAACTGCTTCACCTCGTAGCGCCGCATCCACTCGCTCTCGCGGCGTCATTTGCTCGCCCGACATAGCGTCTCCTCTCCTTGTTCTCCGTGTCTCCTCACTGAGCCTGCGTATCGTCGGATTGCCCTTCGAGCAGATAGCGCTCGTACCAACCGATGACGCGGTTCATCAGGTCAATCTGATGCTTGCGCTCGCGAATACCGTGCCCCTCGCGCGGGTAGGTGACGAACTCGGTCGGCACGCCAAGCGTGCGAAGCGCGACGTACATCTCCTTGCCCTGCATCGTGTTCACCCGCTCGTCGGCCGCGCCGTGCAGGATTAGCACGGGCGTCTTCACGTTGCGGATGTAGCGAATCGCCGAGCGCTCCCAGAGCGGATCCGGGTCGAGCGCGGCGGACTGCTCGAAGTACGACAGGTTGGCGCTGGGGATGTCTCCGATCCAGTTGTCGGCCACCATGTTCGGCAGACCAGCACCCATCACAGCCGCCTTGAAGCGATCGGTCTGAGTGACGGACCAGGCTGTCATGTAGCCGCCCCAGCTCCAGCCACCGATGCCAAGGCGATCCGGATCGGCTATGCCGCGCTCGATCAGCGCGTCGAGTCCGCTCATCATGTCGCGGAACTCACCACCACCGATGTCCTGCGCATTCGCGTTCATGTACTCGGTGCCACGCCCGGTGCTACCACGCGGGTTCGGCAGCAGCACGGCGAAGCCACGTCCGGCGAGCATGTGCCCCCAGTCGTGCCAGTTCGCATGGAACCAGCGCGACCACGCCCAGGTTGGACCACCGTGAACGAGCGCGACCGCCGGGTAGCGCTGACCCTCGACGTAGCCATGCGGCAGATAGAGAATGCCGCCGACCTCGATGCCTTCGTCGCTCTGCCAGTGTGTCTCCGAGACCGTGCCCAGCGCAGCGCCGGCAATCTCGGCGTTGAAGTTGGTCAGCGAGCGAAGCCCCCCAGCGCGGCCATCAGTTACATCGGCGACGGCGATCGCCTCCGGATGCTCGGGCGTTTGCCAGACCAAAGCCATGCGCGAGCCGTCGCGGCTGACATCGACCGGCATGTCGATCCAGCCTTCGAGACCGGTGAGGACGGCAGTCAGCTCGCCGTCCCAGCTCAGTCGATAGACTGCGGCGTCCACGCCCTCAGCGCCACCAACCGACAGCGTCTCGCCACCATCCGGCGAGAGCAGGCTCTCGATCGTACCGCCGTAGCCCTCAGTCAGGCACGTCGGCTCGCCGCCGTCGGCGTCAATCACGTAGACGTGTTCGGAATGCACAACCTGTCCGGCAGCTGAGCGGAAGGCGATTTTGCTGTTGTCGGCCGACCAGATCAGGTCGACGGTCGGGCCGGTGCGCGTCAGAATCTTGCGCGACTCGCCGCCTTCGCACGAAACGATCGCCAGCTCGTTGTCGAGGAAGAGGTCGTCCATGCGTGCGTTCGGCGTCGTGCAGATCGCCAGCTGCGTCGAATCTTGCGACCAGCCGTAGTCGCGAACCTGTCGCGATTCGGGCGACACGCAGGTCGCAGCCTTTGTAGCAGGGTCGATCAGCCAGAGGCGCTGGTACTTCTGATCCTTGTCCCAGACGACCGCGTCGTCCTTCTCCTCGTTGCGCTTCTTTTCCTCTTCGGTCTCCGGTTCGGTGAAAAGGACGGAGAGCGTTGTTCCGTCAGGCGACCAGCGCAGCCCGCTCATCGAGCCCTGCTGGTCAAAGACACGCACGCCCTCGCCGCCGTCGGCGTTCATCAGGTAGATCGAGTTCTTGCCGCGCTCCTCACGATCGGAGAGGAACGCGATCCGGCGACCGTCCGGCGACCAGCGCGGGGAGTGATCGTTGGCAATGCCGGTCGAGAATTGGCGAGCGGTATCTGGCGACGTGGCGTCGGCGTCGACGATCCAGAGCGCGGACGTCTCGTGCTCGCCCTCTTTGCTCGCTTGGTCGACGACAAAGATGACTTTGCTGCCGTCCGGCGCGATCCTCGCGTCGGACGCGCGCGTCAACGTCGCCAATTGCTCGGGCGACAGTGGCTTCGGCTCCGGGGTTTCGTCGTTCACGAATCGCAGGTCCCTTCCGACATCGGCAACTGTTCCGGCGCATATCGTCACCGACCTGCGCCGAGAGCGCAAGCAACAGCCGTCTCTCGCGTCTGTTTCGGCATTACCCTATCATCGTCAGCATGTTGTGGCGCGCGGGCGCTCGTTTGACAGGGTAATGAAGGAATACGCATGCGCTGGACATTGGACGACATTTCGACCGCCCGGGACCGATTGCGCGGCGTCGCAGCGCGCTCACCACTCTTAAGGCTGCACGAAAGCGATTCCATCTGGATCAAGCTGGAGATGCTGCAGCCGATTGGCTCATTCAAGATTCGCGGTGCTTACAACGCGATCGCTGCTCGCATGGAGCGTGGCGCGCTTGATGAGGTCACGACACTTTCCGCCGGCAACATGTCGCAGGCCGTGGCGTGGTCAGCGCGCCGCCTCGGGCTGCGCTCCACCGCCATCATGCCGGCCGATGCGCCGGAGATGAAGAAAGCGGCCACTCGTGGCTACGGAGCTCAGATTGAGCTGATCTCGCGTTCCGAGATCATGACGGCGATGCAGGATGGACGCTTCAACGACCGGCCCGGCTTCATTCACCCGTTCAACGATCCGCTGGTTGCAGCGGGCAACGGCACCATCGGCCTGGAGATTCTGGAAGACCTGCCGGATGTCGAGACGGTGATCGTACCGGTCGGCGGCGGTGGGCTGGTGCTTGGCATCGCCTCGGCGATCAAAGAGACGCTTCCTGACGTGAAGATCTTTGGCGTGCAACCGGTGGGCGGCAGCGCGCTTGCCATCTCGCTGGCTGCCGGTGAGCCACGGACCACCCCGTACGAGACGTTCGTCGACGGTGCGGGTGCGCCGTTCGTTGCTGCCGACTCATTCCCCGACTTCCAGCGACTGCTGGCTGGTTGCCTCACGGTGACCGATAACGAAACCAAAGCGGCCATTGCGCGACTGGCAACGCGCAACAAACTTCTGACTGAAGGCGCAGGCGCTCTTGCCGTCGCAGCCGCACTGGCGCTGCCCGAAGAGCAGCGTGGCAAGACGGTCTGCATCCTCAGCGGCGGGAGCATCGACCCTGCACTAGTCGCCGACATCCTCCGAGACTACGCCTGAGCACGCACCATCAGGAGGCCACACCATGACTACCGCCGAACCAGCACGTAACCTGCTCGCCATCACGCCGGTGAAAGCGAACGATGCGACTATCGCTCGCTGGCTTGGCGCAATCGAAAACTCGCGCCGGCGCACCCTCGATCTCCTGTGCGACATCAACCCAGTCGCGATCGACTGGCAGCGCGACGGCGAAAACACGATCGGGACACTGCTCTATCACATCGCGGCGATCGAGGCGGACTGGCTCTACTGCGAAGTCCTCACTCAGCCGTTTCCCGAGGATGTCGTCGCGCTGTTCCCGTGGGATGTCCGCGATGCTGCCGGACGACTCTCCCACGTCGCCGGGCGCTCGATCGATGAACACGTGGAGCTTCTCGCAGCGATCCGGACCCGATTGCTGGCCGCATTCCAGCCGATGACGCTCTCCGACTTCCAGACGCTCCGCGTCCTACCCGACTACGACGTATCCCCCGAATGGGTGCTGCACCACCTGATGCAGCACGAGGCCGAACACCGGGGCCAGATCGACCTGACGCTGACTGCGTTTGCGGCGGATGTTGGACAACAGTGACGGGCCGATGACACCGGTACTCATCCGCCGCCGATACGTTCGCAGGGAGATCGCCCGGGAGCCCCACGGGCGTTGGCACTCCGCGACGGATCGGCCGAGGCGCTGTCCCTATGAACGTCCCGGCGGCGGCTTGCCTACCAGAAACACAGCGGTTGAATATTGAGGTCGCAACCGAAAGATCGCCCACCCATCCGACAAAGTCCAACGCAGGCGACCTGAACGATTGAGTACTCCGACACACCCCACTCCCCCGCCTTGACCAACCCACCCTGCCCCAGCTTCCCGCAAATTCGTGTATTCTCGCAGCCAGCATATCGAGCGGAAAACAACAGAGCATTGACGAGGAGCATGCTGTTATGACAAGCACTTCGAACGAGGAGCCGCGCTCCTACTGGCACGCGACTGCGCCGCCGCCGGTGCCGTCGGCGGACCTGCCGGACGCCAGCGATGTCGTCGTGA
Organism: Thermomicrobiales bacterium; assembly: GCA_023954495.1. Lineage (NCBI taxonomy): Bacteria > Pseudomonadati > Thermomicrobiota > Thermomicrobia > Thermomicrobiales > Thermomicrobiales bacterium. The sequence continues at coordinate 23,373 of JAMLIA010000035.1, forward strand.
TCGGCGGCGGCCAGGTCGGTACATGGACGGCGTACTGGCTGGCGCGCGCCGGCGCAGATGTCACGCTGATCGAACGGACAGCGATTAGTTGGGGGGCGACGGGCCGCAACGGCGGCTTCGTTTCAGCCGGCCTGGCTGACGGCTTCACTGCGACGGCTGCGCGAATCGGCGAGGAGGGCGCGTGGGGCGTCTGGCGCATCTCAGAGCAGGGTCGCGAGATCGTTCAGCAGATCATTGCCGAGGAAGGCATTGACTGCGACTACCGCGAGAACGGCACGATCGGCCTGATCCTCGGCGAGGACGAGCTGGACGTGAAGCACGCCAGCGTCGATGAGCTCGCCGCACACGGCGTCTCGATTGAGGCGCTGGATCGCAAGAGCCTGCAGGAGCTGATCCAGACACCTCTTGCGGATGAGATCGCCGGTGGCGTCTTTCACCCGCAGAATGCGCTCGTTCATTCGGCACGCTACCTGGCCGGCGTCGGCGCGGCCGCCCAGCGTCGCGGGGCTCGATTCTGCAGGGCGAACGTGACTCAGCTAAAGCCGGATGGCGACGGCACGCTCGTCGTGACCGAGCAGGGCACCGTTCGCGCTCGCCATGTCGTCGTGGGGGTCAACGCCTGGACCGACGAGCTGGTGCCGGGACTCAAGGGGCTCGTCGTGCCGGTGCGCGGCCAGATTCTGTCGTATGAGCCGATCCCGACGACATTCACCACCGGCGTCGGCGTGGCCGTGACACCGACCGGTGAATACTGGCAGCAGGCGCTCGACGGCTCGATTGTCATCGGCGGCTGCCGCGACGATGCGCCCAACAAGGATGTTGGTGTCCGCGATACGATCCCAACGCCCGATGTCATCTCTCGCATCGCCGATGTCATTCCGCGCCTGTTTCCGCAGCTCAACGGCTTGAAAATCGAACGAAGCTGGGCCGGGCTGATGGCATTCACCGCGGACTATCTGCCAGTGGCCGGGGAAGCGCCGGGTCTCCCGAACGTCTTCGTGGCTGGGGGCTTTTGCGGCCACGGCATGCCATTCGGTCCTCGTCTTGGCCAGCTCTTCACCGAAGCGATTACATCGGGCACGACGCCGGATGCGCTCTTCCCGCTGCGCGCCGATCGCCCGACGCTGACGCCAGTTGTCAGCACGGTATTCGAAGCAGTCGAATAACAGCAGCATCGAGCAAAACGCCCAGACCACCGGTTGTGGTCTGGGCGTTTCATAGCTCCCGTTTGTCGTGACTTGACATTACTGATTGATCACGTACGCTGGACTTGTCCGAATCCAGAATCTGCCTATTGCGATGTCTGATCTATCGGTGTTGAGGAGAGGAGCATCTATCGATGCGCGTCCCTGTGTCGCTCCGAACCCTGTTTGTGTTCGCTATCCTGCTCAGCTCAGTGCTTTCGATGGGGGCAGCCACACCGGCATCTGCCCAGAATCCGCGCTTGCCGAAGTCAATCGACTACTGGGCGCTCGGTGACTCACTCCCGGCCGGCACCGGGCTCGGTGATGACGCGCTCGGGCTCGACCTGACGCCATGTAAGCGCTCCTGGGACCGGTCATATCCGCAGCGCGTGGCGTCTGCCCTGCGCGCATCAATTCCGAACGTCAATTTCACTCGGGACCAGTTCCTCGCCTGCAATGGCGCGCGCATCACCTACGATGCGCAAGGCGTGGTGAATCGCTGTCTGCAGCATTTCTGGTGGAACCAGGACTGCAAGAACAAGATGCTCCACAATCAGGTTGACACCGTCATCCAGAAGCTGGAACAGAACAAGCGGAACGGCATCGCGAAGCCAACGCTGGTGACCATTACCGCAGGAATCAACGACCTGGACTATACGAATCCGGCGACGATCTATCAGGTGATTACATGGGGAGACGACTGGTTCAACTGGTATCTCAAGGAGCGCAGCGAGGGTGTGCGACTCGGTCTGACGGCTGAAATTGCCCGTCTGGCGAAGTATCCGAACGTTACGGTCGTCGTCACGGACGTGCACAATCCGTTCAACACCGACAGCATCATCTTCCACCTGCCGGGGAGCCAGTGCAGTGTCGCGCCGCCACCGTATCCGGGTGCTGCGTCGCTCGACTGCTACCAGCGCAGTGAGGATGCGGTGCATGCGATCAACCAGGCGATATCGGTTGCCCGCAGCCAGAACTTCCGCAGCGGTCCGATCGGGTTCGCGCAGCTCCACGACCTGTTCCACGGCCATGAGTCGCCGATGGCAAGTACGCCGCCGGGCATCGCGCCGTGCGGCTACGCTCCTCCGGGCACCGGCGAGACGTGGGTCCAGTACTCGACAGATCCAGCATCAAACTCGCGCCCGTTCCTGTTTGACGGGCTCGCGCAACTCCTCGTCCCGGGTATCGGGCAATGGACGGGAGATTGTGTCCATCCGAATGACCTCGGCGCACAGCAGTTTGCGAACGCCGTGTCAGGGATTGCGCTGGACATGCTCCACCAGTAGTAGCCACGCGCGCCACGACAGAAGCCGGATTCGTAATCCGCATCCGGCTTCTGATTCATTGGTCATCGCGAGCAACGCTGCGTGACCTGTGGATGAGGCGGCTTCGCTGTCAGACGCGATCGCGCTTGAGGAATCCGGTCATACAATGCACGCCGCCGCCGGCCTTCATCAGCTCGCTGATGTCAACTTCGAGGACTTCGAGCCCAGCAGCAGCATAACGTTCTGCCGACTTCTGGCCGCCCTTGGGCATCATGATCTTGCCCGGCTCCAGCGCGACGAAATTCATCGGCATCAAGCCATGCGCTTCTTCCTCAACGACTTCGACAATCTTGAAGCCGCGCTCCTGTAGCTTACGGACAACCGGAGACGGTGTCCGATACGGCCAGACAACGGCGACGTCGGTGCTGGCCAGTGCCAGGACGCCGTCGAGGTGCATCGCACCCCACGCGAGCTGGACACGGACGATCTCCTTGACGCCGATCTCACGCAACATGCGCTCGACCTGGTCAGCACCAGCCGTGTTGGTGCGGAGCCCCTCCGCCAGGAAGCAAAGATCGTCGTCCACCCACAGGCAATCAGCACCCTCGAATGTGCCGGAGCCATGGACCGACATGAGGATTGGCACGCCGTTACGGCCGAGCGCCTCGGCAACGAAGCGCTCCTCGCCGGCCCGGACCGTCGAGGCGGGACGGGTGATGATCGCACCTTCGGGGGTCATCAGCAGGAGGTCGCGGATAAACATCTGATTTGGCTTGTCGTCGCGATTGTTCTCGACGTAGTAGACCGAGACGCCGTTGGCCTCGTACATATCGGCCATGACGTCGTGCTGGACGCGCGCAAGATCCGGGTTCAGGTCGGCGCGCATCTGGACGGCGTCGAAATCCGCGATGTTGTCCAGCTCGGAACCCGGTCGGCGCAGCAGCACGGCACGAAGACGTCCGACCTCGGAGCCCGAACCCCAGTCGCCCCACTGCTCGCGCATGTCTGCGCGCATGTCGTTCGTGCGTGGCGACCACTTTTCACCACCATAGGCAGCACTCAGGCTCATGAACTCATCCCTCCCGTGACGGAACGCGTCTATTGCGCGCCGTTTGAATCTCGTCGCGGTCGTCGTCGTCGGTTGCGGACGTCGCGTCCCGGACCGGCCAGCACGGTGATCTCGCTCGGCTCGAGCGTCACGGATTCGCCGTTGTCCAACCGAACCGTGACCGTCTCATTCAGGATTTGCATTGCATGCACGTAGCCCTGTCCCTGCTCGGTCATCACTTCCTGGCCGAGGCGCGGCAGGCGCGTGCGGGCTTCGCGGTACTGCTCCTGCTCGAACGACAGGCAGCACAGCAACCGGCCGCAGACGCCGGACAGCTTGTCGGGATTCGGCGATAGATCCTGCACCTTCGCCATAGTCATCGAGACATCGGCGAACTGCGGGAGCCATGTGGAGCAACACAACGGGCGGCCGCAGCGACCAAGTCCGCCCAGCAGCCTTGCTTCGTCGCGTGGCCCCACCTGATGCAATTCGATGCGGCAGCCAAAGTGGCGCGCCATTTGACGGACAAGTTCGCGGAAGTCGACTCGACCGTTCGCCGCGAAGTTGATCGTCAACCGTGCGCCATCAAACGAGTAGTCGGCCGAGATCGGCTTCATTGGCAGATTGAGATCGCGCGCCATGACGGCGAACGTTCGCAGCGCATCGCCCTCCATCGCGCGACGCTCTTCGGCCGAGACCAGGTCCTCTTCCGTGGCGCGGCGGATGATCGACCGCACGTCGCCATCCAGCAGGACCGCAATGACCTGCTGCGGCGCAATGACAACCTGCGCCAATTCAGCCCCGCGCGCGGTGTCAACGACAACCCAGTCGCCCGAGACAAGCTCGATACCTTCCGGGTCGACGTAGTAGGTCCGACCCGAGTCACGGAATCTGACTCCGGCAACTTGTCGCTCGCTAGTGTCGATGGCTGCCCCTTCGATCGAAGGGAGCGCGTGCTCGCAACCGTCGCACCCGCAATCGTTCAGCATCAGCGACGAGCGAAATCGACCCGCGACCGGCGACAGGATGACGCGCTCGCGGAACCGCCGACGCGCGTCTTCGACCGACGAGGAATGGGCTGTGCAGCTTAGTCCGGCCATTGCATCACCATTGCATGGAGCGCGATACGCGCTTGTACGTTATTTGAAAGGTCGACGAGGCACTGGCGGCTGGCATGTAGTGCGCGATAGAGATCGCGGAGTTCGTAGTTCGCCGACCAACCGGCGAGCCGATCGCCAACATCCGCGTAGGTCACTTCTTCCGCCAGGCCAACACGATACAGCAGAGCGTCACGCCAGATGCCGGTGACCGTATCGACCAGCTGAAACGTTTGCGCTCGGCGGCGCGTGAAATCGCGAGCGATCGCGCCGGTTAGCTCGACGCGCCCCAGCGGCGTTGTGACGTGCTCGTAGGCCGCCTCAACCAGCTCGCGATGGCTCAGCCGGGCTTCCGCCGATGCGGCCATCTCCAACGCCCAACCGATCCGGCCGTGGGCAGCCCGCGCGAGTCGGTCGGCAAGCTCCGGACCGGCATCGCGGGCGGCCAGAGCCGATGCGATCTGCAGTCGCGGCACCCCGCCAAGCTCGATGACACGGCAACGAGAACGGATCGTCTCGCTGACCCGCTCAGCCGATTCAGCGAGCAGGACAATCACCGCGAACGGCGGCGGCTCCTCGATGGTCTTCAGGTAGGCGTCGGCGGCGTCACCAGAGAGCAGGCCGGCGTCGGCGACGATCTGGAGCTTCCAGCGTCCGAAGATGGGCCGAGTCACGATGTCCTGACGCAGAAACTTCACCGAGTCGATCGACAACGCCTGGCGAGCGACGGTCCGGCTCTTGGTCGGGATGACCGCATCCTGCCAGTCGAGGTCAACGAAGGTCACATCTGGGTGGCTGCCGCGGGAGGCGCGACGGCATTGCTCACATGTCCCACACGGCCTGGCAGCGACATCAGCAGTGCAGTTCAGCGCACGTGCCAACGCCAACGCGAGCGTCGTCTTGCCAACGCCAATGGGGCCAGTAACGAGGTACGCGTGCGAAACGTGACCGGACTCCACTGCACCGGAGAGGGCATCGACCTGAGCATCGTGGCCGATAATGCCCCATCTGTCAGCAGCAGAAGATCTCACGCTGCCCGAATCCGTTTCTTCGGCTTTGGTGGTGCCGACAGCGACGAATCGACCTCTTCACCTTCGGAGAGCGCAGCGGCGATTGCTTCGCGCTCCTTCGTCGGAATCGAAGATTCGCCTTGTGGGAACTGACGTACGTATTCAAGCAGTTCCGACGCATGCAGAATCGGCTGCGTCGGCTCTTCGATCTTCACCTCAACGTTATCGGCAACGAAGATGATCGCGCCGCTCGGACTCACTTCGATGTTGCGCGATGTGAGGAATGATTTCATCGACTTGATCTGCTCTTCATTCTCGAACGTCGGATTGCCCAATTGCGGTCCGCCGAGCAGGAGCATGCGGCCGAGAGGATTCCCCAGCTTCCGCCAGGTACCCTTCTTGACCTGGACCGACCCGGTAACCTCGCGCGACGTCATCGCGAGAATGCCGTTTGGCATGATCAGGACGTGGTCTGGCCGTCGACCGGGCATGTCGGGATAATGGATGAGCGTGTAGCGATCGGTCAAGCGTTCAAGATCGGCGTCAAGGACCTCGTCGTTGCGTGGACGACGTGACCATCGCGCAAGCTGCTGCATGCCGCCATTGAAAAAGATGAAGCCAACCGCGAGCCCAACCGTTGCAAGAAGGAAGAGAGAAGGATAGAGCAGCGTAATGACCCACGAGCCAATGAGCAGCAACAGACCCGAGAAGACGATCATTTTGCCGGCGCGGCGCCGGCGTTTGATGTATCCAGTATTGCGAACAATGCGCATGCGGTGCGTCACGCCCTTTCCGGCCGATACCGACCGGCGCGTACTCCGGCACGGTGTTGGGGGTACCCGTGTTTGCGCCTCGGGCACAGCGACAGACGCCGGAGCGCGGCATCTTCTGCAGTCTAGCACGCCCCGCGCGGCGTTCCAACGCGGGCCGCTCAGGCGCGAGTCGGCGCAGGTGCCGATCAGATGACGCCGGATCTCTCAATTGTTGTCGTACATTGGAACGTGCCGACGCTGCTGGATGGCTGTCTGCGCTCGATCGCGGAGGAGTGCGCGGCGACACCGGAGATCGCAACCGAGACGCTGGTCGTCGATTGCGCCTCACCGAACGACGATCATCAGTCGGTAGTATCGCGCTATCCGGGTGTCAGCTTGATCGAGCTGCCGGAGAATCGTGGCTACGCCGCCGGTTGCAACGCCGGAATCTCCGCATCCAGCGGTCGGCTCGTGCTGCTGCTCAACCCGGACATCGTGCTGGAGGCCGGAGCGATCGCTCAGCTGTGTCGTGCCTTCGATATCGCCGACCACATCGGCATGACCGCGCCACTACTGCGGAACGCCGACGGCTCGCTGCAATCCGCCGGCTACGCTTTCCCGCGCCCGCACCATCTGCTCTTCAACCTGCTGCCGGTGTCCGGCCGGCTGATCGAGTCGCCGCTGAACGGACGCACGCCGGTCGGTGACGGCAAGCTGCCGATCCGGATTGATTACCCACTCGGCGCTGCGATGTGCGTACGCCGCCGGGCGATCAACGATGTCGGTCTGCTCGACGAGGGCTACGGCATGTACAGCGAGGAGATCGATTGGGCACGACGATTCGCTGACCACAACTGGACAACTATGCTCATTC
>JAMLIA010000036.1 GCA_023954495.1 Thermomicrobiales bacterium
CCGACAGCGGATCGGCCACGATCGGATAACCGCTGAGGATATTCGGCGTCCACCACGGCGATTGGCCCGCCGCCATCGCGCGGTGGATGAACGCCTGGAACATGTAGTGCTGATCGATCAGGTCGAACGGGATGAAGTGATCTCGCGTGATGAGAATTGGGCGGAAGAAGAGAAGCCAAAAGACTACCAGCAGCGCGACATCGAGCGCGGTTAGCCCGATCTCGCGCCACGGCAGCCGCGCGAGTAGCCGATTGCCGGTATCGCGCCGGGCGACGCTGCGGAACTGGTCGGTCTGGAAGCTCACTCGATCAGATCCACGAGGACGACGCATGGGGCGGCAGGGTCCTGCCGCCCATACTGTCGTCCTCGATCGTACCTACGGTTTCGGCATCGCTCGCAGCGCGTCGTAGGCTGGTCGTGGCGAGAAGTCGCTATTGATGACCGACCACGGGTACTTTTCATCGTCCGGCTCGGTGACAACTGAGAAGTTCAGATTCCAGACGAACAACCCCTCACACCAGTCAGCCCAGTCGGTGCGGGCAATCTCGAATGCGCGCACCAGGTATTCGGCCTGCTGATCCTCGCTGACATCCGCACCGTACTCGTACCCGGCAGCCTGATTCGCGGTCGTCCAGCCGAACTCGGTGATCCAGGCCGGACGCGTATCGCCATACTCGGTCATCAGGTCATGCAACTGCTCGACGCGACGGAAGTAAAAGCTGCCGTCCTGCGACCAGTCGCCGGTACCCGGATTGTCCGGGTACATCAGGTCCGGCCCGTTGTTCGTCGCGTTGGCGTGCATACCCATGACATCAAAGTACTCAGTGTACGACCCGCCCTGGTATTCGTAGAACTCGCGCAAGTATTCGACATCGTCGATCGCGATCGTCGGATCGTTGACGCCGGTAGGGGTCAGGCCACCGAAGACGACCAGCGCCGATGAATCTGCCGCCTTGACGCCCTGGTATCCGGCCTGCAGCAAATTGGCGTACTCGCCGACATCGACTTGTCCGCCGAACGTGCTGGCGAGATTCTGCTCGTTCCAGATCTCCCAGGCTTGCACCTTGCCCTTGTAGCGATCAGCCATGAAGAACATGAAGTTCTGCCAGTCGGCGACGTTGCCGACAAGCTGCTCGCCGCTCGGGTCCCTGGCCCAGTCGGGCGGATTCGAGACCGTCGCGAGGATTTTCACACCGGCGGCGGCGTACTGATCGACGATGTTGTCGATCGGCAGCGGATCCCACCAGTCTGGCGCGCGCTGGATAGCGCCCCAGTAGAAGTGCAGGCGCACCCAGTTAAAGCCGGCATCCTGCACGAGCGCAATCGTCTCGTCGTTGTGCTGGATTTCCGTCTCGTTGCCCCAGGCGAAGACGTTGAAACCGTAGGCAACGTCATCCGGCGCGACCGGCGCATCAACCGGCTCTGACGTAGCAGCGGTCGTTTCGGTTGCCGCGGCAGGCTCGGTTGCTTCGGCGGCTTCTTCGGTTGCCGTGGCCTCGGTTGTCGGCTCTGCAGCAGTCGTCGATGTAGCTTCTTCAACCGCCTCAGTCGCTTCTGGCGAAGCCTGCTCAGCGACGGTCGGCTCAGCCGTTGCAGTCGGATCGTCGCCTCCACCGCCGCAGGCCGCTATTGCCGGAATCAGGAGCATCGCGGCGAAGAGAATTAGCGCGGCGCGACGCAGTTTGATCGACATGAAATTGGGACTCCCCACGCTCAATTTCGAGTCATACGCCCGGTGCTGTCCGTACACCACCGGACGCCGGAGTATACCGAAGCCTGCCGACTGCGAGACGCGGGCTGAGGGTGGTGAGCGCGGCAACCGGCGGCAACTGTCGTGAATCAATGTGCTTGCTGTGCCGTTGACTCAACTATTGCGTATATCGTCGCCGCCAATGGAGAGGCGTATTGCATACACCCGGCTGGGCCAACGGCGAAGCTGACACGTGACGAACGCCCGATTAGCAGACGACCACACAATGGCCAAACCCGAGCACTTAACACGCCCTGAGATGGTCGATGACCTGAACGGGCGTATGCAATACGCCCCTACATTTCCGGGAACGTCGCGATCATATTTTGCTCGACTCTATCAGCCGGCGAACCGAGTCACTTCAAATCAATCATCATCGCCATCGGCCTCCAGCGCAGTGATTACCTCGCGGGACATAGCGAAGCCGTGTTCCTGTTCAGGGAACTGGCCTGCGCGCACTTCGGCTGCGTAGGTGGCGAAGGCGTCGCGCATGGTGGTCGCCAGGTCGGCGTAGCGTTTGGCGAAGCGGGGGATGAAGCGATCGAACGAGCCGAGCAGGTCGCCATTAACCAGCACCTGGCCGTCGCACTCGACACCTGCACCGATCCCGATCGTCGGAATCGACAGACGCGATGAGATGATGCGGGCCAGTTGGCGCGGTACGGCTTCGACGACGACGGCGTACGCTCCGGCTGCTTCGACCGCCAGCGCGTCGTCGATCACGCCGCGAGCGGCATCGAGCGAGCGGCCCTGCACCTTGAAGCCGCCCAGCGCGGCGGAAGCCTGCGGTGTCAGACCGATGTGCGCCATGACCGGGATGCCGCAACGCACGATCGCTTCGATGCGCCCGGCCATCGCCCGGCCGCCTTCGAGCTTGATCGCGTCCGCGCCGCCCTCCTTCATCAGCCGACCGGCATTCTCGACTGCCTGCGCTTTGCTGACGTGATAGGACATGAACGGCAGATCAGCGACAACATGTACCGTCTCGACGCCGCGCATGACAGCGCGCGTGTGATGGACCATGTCATCCATCGTCACCGGAATCGTGGACTCATAGCCCAGCACGATCATGCCGAGCGAATCACCGACGAGGATGGCGTCGAGGCCGGCTGCTTCGACGGCGCGCGCAGTCGGATAGTCGTAAGCAGTCACCATCGCGATGCGCTCCGACCCCTTCATCGCGCGCAATGCCGGGGCCGTGATCTTCTCGCGTTGTGTCTCAGCCATCTGGTGTTCCCTCCTCGGGCGACTGCGGCTGCTCACGTTGGGCAGCACGCTCGCGGTTATGCACAAGGACCGTCAGCAGACGGTTGAGCGGCGTCGAGACGCCCAGCTCCGTGCCCAGGCGCGTGACTGCGCCGTTAATCGCATCGATTTCGGTTCGCCGCCCGTTGCGCACGTCCTGCAGCATGGACGACCGGTTCATCGCCGTATCGCGCATAACCTTGCGCGCGTAGGCCAGATGGTCGTGCGTGCCGACCGGCACGCCGGCGGCCTGCATCACGTTGACCGCCTCGGTGACGAGCTGGGCGATGACCGGCTGCAAGTCCGGATCGTCGAGCAGCTCACCGTTGCGCAGTCCGGTCAGCGCTGTCAGCGCATTGATCGCGACATTGACGATCAGCTTGTCCCAGATGGCGGTGTGGATGTTCTCGGCGACGGCCGTCTCAAAGCCAGCGCGGGTGAGCGCGCGGCTGATCGGCGTCAGGTCGAAGCGACGGTTGCCCGGTTGCGCCGGATCGCCGATGAGCGTCGCGCCCTTGCCGGTATGGCGCACACGTCCCGGACCGAGCAGCGCCGCGCCGTGGGCGGTGACGCCGAGAATGACACGCTCGTGGCCGGGCAGCGCGGCGCGAATGAGATCAAGATTGCCGAGCCCGTTCTGTAGCGACAGCACGAATGTCTCTTGCGGCAGATGTCCGGCAAATGGCCGCAGCGCCTGCGTCGTGTGATAGCTCTTGACAAAGACGAGAATCAGATCGACACCATCAAGAGTCGGTGGAGTTGTCGTCGCGGGAATCCGGTAGCGCAGGATCGAGTCGTCGTATTCGGTGATGACCATGCCAGATCGCTCGATCGCGGCGATGTGCTCGTCCCAGGTGTCGTAGAGGGTGACGTTGTGTCCGGTGACGGCGAGCCGCGTGCCGATCAGCCCACCCATCGCTCCCGCGCCGACGACAACAATCCGCATTATCCCGACTCCTGAAGGTCAAAGAACCGTAGCGCCGCCCCGACATACGTCCGGGCGTAGCGCACAACCTCGTCGAGCGCGACCCACTCATCGGCCTGATGCGGCAGGGTCGTCGCGCCTGGACCGTAGGTCACAAGAGGAACGCGCGTGGCGGCCCAGAAGATCGTACCGTCCGTCGAACCGGGAACACCACCGAACGGCGGCGCCTCGCCGGTCTCAGCCTTGTGCGCGTCGCTGACGGCGACGACGATCTGGGCATCGGGCGACGTCTCGGTCGCGGGGCGATCATCGAGCCATTCGATCGCCATGCCTGCGCCGGGCACGCGATGCGCGGCCTGCTGCAAACGGTCTGCAATCAGTGTGCGCAACTCGGCGTGATCGTGTTCCCCCGTCGTGCGGACGTCGAGCAGCAACTCCGCGCCGGACGGGATGACGTTGGCCTGCGCCGGTTCGCCGGCCAGCGCAACTGTCGGTGTCAGCGAGAAATGACCGAGCAGCGCGTGCGGCACACTGGCGGCACGAACCTCCTGCTCAAGATGACGACACTCAACGACAACCTCGCCCAGCGCGGCAACCGGATTGATGCCCTGCTCCGGCATGCAACCATGCGCCATCCGACCGTGCAGCGTCACCCGAGCGCGAAGCGCGCCCTTCTGGGCGATACAGAGGCGATCGCCTTCCGGCTCGCAGATGATCGCGGCGGCGACGCCATCCAGCTCACCGTCCGCGACGAACGCCTTCGCGCCGGACATCATGCCCTCTTCATCGACCATGATCGCCAGGCGAACACAACCGGCGTAATCGCAGCCGGAGAGCTGCAACGCCCGGGCGGCGAACAGCATCGCCACCAGGCCGCCCTTCATATCGCACGCGCCACGCCCGTAGAGTCGACCATCGACGATGGCCGCACCGAATGGGTCGACCGACCAGGCTGCGCGGTCCCCGGCGGTGACGACATCGGTATGGCCCTCGAAGACGAGCGTCGGTCCGGGTGCGCGCCCCGGCAGGTCGACGACAAGGTTTGGACGATTCGGCGCGACCTCGCGACGGCGGTAGTGCATGCTCCAGCTTTCGAGGAGTGCGGAAATGAAGTCAGCTGCGGCACGCTCGTTGCCGTCGGGATGGGCAGGATCGTAGACGCTGCGGATACGCACCAGTTGCGCGAGCGTTTCAACGAGCGCCTCGTCATCAATCATGTGCTGCGCGGCTGTGATTCGATCTGCCAATGGAGTCATTGGGATGGTCTCAATCGCGGCGACATGGGCGACGCACCTCATTCCGTCCGACAATTCGCGGTATGGTAGCACGGCACCTGCGAGTACACTGATTATGGTGATCAATCGATAGGCACCAGGGTGGAGAGAAAGCTTGGCAGAGCGACGATTCGATTTTGATGATGTCGACCGTTCGGACGCGGAAGCGATAGGTCAGCCGGGTCAGCGAACGTTCCGCATGATCTTCGGAGCGGGCTCCGATACCGTTGTGCTGTGGCTGGAAAAGCAGCAGCTTCAGGCGCTCGGTATGGCATTTGAGCAAATGATTGCCCAGTTACGGGCCGCCGGGGTTGCCGCAGCGCGCGTTAGCGACATCGCGCCGGATCCGGTCGGACCGACGCCGATCGTCAGCGCCGAGTTCCACGTCGGACGGTTGGCAGTTGGCTTCGACGAGGAACGCTCGCGGATCACGCTCTTCGTCCATGACATTGAGGCGGAAGAGGAAGATCCCCCGGGTCTCGTCGTCCGGCTGGAGCTACAGCGCGCTCGCACGATGGCGACGCAGATCGAGACCGTTGTCGCGGCCGGCCGCCCGGCCTGCCCGCGCTGCGGCGCACCGATCGGCCCCGATGGGCACGTCTGCCCGCACGACAACGGCCACTTCCCCCATCTGCTCGGGACGGTCTAGCGACCGCTCAGGCGAGCGCGTGCGCAGCCGCGTCGGCCTCGGCCAGCAGCGTCACCATCGCCAGCGTCTGTCGCGCCAGATCGCCAATCATCAGATTGACCAGCCCGAAACGGGACTTGCGTTCGATCGAGAGCCGGACAGCACACCGGCTCTCGTTGATTTCATCGATGACCCACGAGAAGTAACAACCGCGTGCGAACCCACTGCTGCACTGGAACACAATCCGGTGGCTCGAATCATCCGGTTCGCGCCGCAAGAGACTCGTGAGCGGGATGCCTCGCCAGGTCGCACGGACGCGGTAGACCTCAGCCTGCTCGCGCTCGACAGACTGCACATGCGGCAACAGGCCCGGCCAGGCATCCATCTCCCAGACAAGGCGCTGGATGACCTGCGATGGCGCTGCAACCTCGGCGGTCAGCTCTGTGCGCACGCGCTCACCAACCGGCGGCGATTCCATCCGCACGCGGATCGGACGCGCCACCGAAGACGCCGCGCTCGCGATCTATGCGGATGCAATGCGCGTGGCCCATCGCCGAATCCCACTCATTGCCGACGACGACATTGTGGCCGCGTGCCTGCAAATCGGCGATCGTGTCCGCCCCGACGCGCGGCTCGACGCGCAACCAGCGCGTGCGATCCGGGTCGGCACCGGAGACCCAGCGCGGCGTCTCAATGACCTGCTGCGGCTCCAGACCGAAGTCGATCATGCCGAGCAGCATCTGCAGTTGCACCTGCGCCTGCGCATCAGCGCCCATCGTGCCGAAGACCCACTCCGGCTGGCCGTCACGCATCAGCATGGCCGGGATCAGCGTGTGATACGGGCGCTTGCCGGGCTGCAAGAAATTCAGATGCTGCGGGTCAACCGAGAAGCCGCGACCGCGATTGTGGAACAGCACGCCCGCACCTGGCGCGAGCACGCCCGAACCGAAGTTGTTGTAGACGCTCTGGATCAGCGAGACGGCCATGCCGTCGCGATCGACAACGCAGAGGTAAACCGTATCGCCGTCCTGGAAATCACCACCCTCCAGGCTGGTGCGCTCAAGATCAATCTCGGCGCGCATCCGCGCTGCGACTTCCTTGTCGAGGAACTGGGCGACCTGCGGGTCGGCCATGCGCGGATCGGCAACGTATTGGTCGCGATGAGCGAACGCCTTCAGCTTGGCTTCGACCCAGGCGTGGATGCCCTTGCCGGTCGTGTGGCCAAACTCGGCCACCGGCCAGCCCTCGACGATGTTGGCCATCAGCAGCACCGTCGGTCCCTGCGTGTTGGGCGGCATCTCGACGATGTCGTAGCCGCGATACGACGTTGAGATCGGCTCGACCCACTCCGGCTCGAACGCCGCGAAATCGTCGAGCGTGATCGCTGAGCCTGCGTCCTGCAGTGTGGCAACCATGTCCGCCGCGACGTCGCCCTCATAGAACGCGCGCGCGCCTTCGATGCCGATGCGCTCCAGCGTCTTCGCCAGCGCCGGTTGGCGCATGATGTCGCCTGTCCGCTTCGGTCCGCCAAAGACGGCCTGTGTACCCGGGTGACCCTCAACGACATCACGCAGGCGCACGCACGCTTCGGCGAAGTTGTTGGCGACCGGCGCACCATCGCGGGCGTACATGACGGCGCTGGCCAGCACGCGATCGAGCGAACGCGAACCGAAGCGATCCTGCAGCGCCGCCCAGCCGCCGACCGTCCCCGGCACGGTGACGGTCAGACCGCCGCGCTCGGGGATCTCATCGTGCCCAGCGGCGTGGAGATAGTCGAGGCTCATGCCAGCCGGTGCCGGGCCGGACGAATTCAGGCCGAACATCCGACGCTCGCCCGGGTGCCAGATCATGGCGAAGAGGTCGCCGCCGGTATGGCACTGATGCGGATAGAGCACGTTCAGCACGGCATTGGCGGCGATCGCCGCGTCGACAGCGTTGCCGCCCTCCTGCAAAATGCGCAAACCCGCCTGGCTGGCGAGATAGTGCGGTGATGCAACTACCCCGTTCGTCGCCCACGTCGTCGGTCGTCCTGTCACGTCGAAGCCTCCCCAAACTCCCAGCTCATCATCACTCTGTCCACGGCGATGCTACCGGAGAGATGCGGACAGGACAATTGCGGGGATAATGAGCGCATACCTTGCACCCGAACTGCGCACCACTGCGGCGTGACGAACGTACAGAAATGAAGGTCACGATGGACTACACATCTGCGGCAGAGCGCCTTGAGCAGGCATGGAGGACCCGCGAGCTGATCCAGCCGCTGAGCCGGAGCGCCGGGATGGCGACCATTGACGATGCCTACGCGGTGCAGAGCCGCTGGAACGCTCTGCGCGAGGCTGCGGGCGAGCGAGTTGTCGGCCGCAAGATCGGTCTGACAAGCAAGGCGATGCAGGAGCAGGCCGGCTTCGACCGACCCGATTTCGGCCGCCTCTGGGCATCACGCCACGTTGCCGCCACCAACGGCCACGCCGAAATCGAGACGAGTCTGTTCCTGCAGCCACGCATCGAGGGTGAGATCGCCTTCCTGCTGAAATCACCGCTGAGCGGTGAGGTGTCGATCGAAGAGGTTCTCGCTGCCACCGAAGCAGTTGCCCCGTCGTTTGAGATCGTCGACAGTCGCTTCGAGCGCCGCGACTTTCAGGTGATCGACACTATCGCCGACAACGCCTCCTTCGGCGCGTTCACGATCGGGCAATGGGGGCAGGGGATGCTACGTGGCGACCTGCGTGACGTGCCGATGACGTTGCAGCAGAACGGCGAGGTCGTGGTCACCGGCACCGGCGCGGACAGCCTCGGCCACCCAGCCAGCGCCGTCGCCTGGCTGGCGGCGACACTCAGCAGCTACGGCGAGACCCTGCAAGCGGGCGACTGGATCCTCTCCGGCTCCCTCGGACGCGCCATCCCGGTCAATCGTGGCGATGCATTCCACCTGCAAATCGGCGAGGAGCAGGCATTGGAGATCATCTTTATCTAAGCGCGCTGCTGGTAATTGGCGTCGCGCATTGCGCGCCATGCCCTGTGACCAACTGTCATCGCGCGGCTATACTGATCCCTCGTCACAGGGGAGCGCAGAGCGGTCATGGTCATCACTCCAGCACGCCAGCAGTATCTGCAATTGAAGGCCGAGCAGCCGGACGCGATCCTGCTGTATCGCATGGGCGACTTTTACGAGATGTTCGACGAGGACGCGCACACGGCTGCGCGCGTCCTTGGCATCACGTTGACATCGCGCGAGTTCGGCCGAGCCGGTCGCGTGCCGATGGCCGGCATTCCCTACCACGCGCTGAACGGCTATCTGCGACGCTTCCTGCGCGCGGGTTACCGACTGGCGATCTGCGAGCAGCTCTCGGAGCCGGGTAAGGGTCTCGTCGAGCGCGGTATCACTCGCGTGCTCTCGTCCGGCACGATCGACGACCCTGCCCTGCTCGATGCCGGACGACCGAACCTGCTGCTATCTCTGGTTGTGCACGGCGCGCTGGTCGGGCTGGCCTGGGTCGACGTCTCAACTGGCGCATGCGAGTACCGCGCCTTGCCGGTCGACGACCTAACCGCGCTGGCCACCTTTGTTGACCAACTGGACCCGGCCGAGATTGTCGGTCCGGAGGCGGACGACCTCGAGATCGATACCCGCATCGCCATCCGGCCAATCGCTGGCGAGTGGACGATCGACGCCGCGACGCGACTACTGGAGAGCCGTTTCCCGGGTTGCGAGCCGATCCGTCCCGCCGCAGCGCTGGCGGTCGCCGTCCTCATCACCTATCTTGAGCGCGGCCAGCCTGCCCTGCTAAAGGCGCTGGAAGCACCGCTGCCGTACCAGACCGACGGCATCATGGTGCTGGATCGGCAGACGCGGCTGAACCTGGAGATTGACCTGCGCTCGCGCGAGCGCCACGATCTGTTCGGTTTGCTGAACCGCACGCACACTGCACCGGGAGCACGCCGTCTCCGCGCGCTGCTCAATCGACCGCTGCTGGATCGCGACGCGCTTGGCCGACGGCTGGACGCCGTCGAGGAGCTGGTCGGCGATACGCCGCTGAGGTCCGGCGTCGCGAAGGCGCTGAGCGGGTTGCTTGATCTGGAGCGGCTGGCGGCTCGGGTCGCGACCGGTGCGGCGCGGGCGAATGAGTTGCTGGCGCTGGCGGACACGCTCGACGGTGCCGAACGGGTGCGCGCAGTCCTGCGGGGGCGGGCCGAGTCGACACTTCTGGTCGAGCTGGCCGCCGACATCGCCGCGCTCCCAGATGTTCGCGACCGCATTCGCGCCGAGCTCGATAACGGATCGTCGCGCCTGCTGCGCACCGGCATCGACCGCCGCCTCGACCTGATCTACGCCGCCATCGACCGCGACCGCGACGGCATCGCCGCGATGGAGCGCAGCGAGCGCGAGCGCACCGGCATTCGCACGCTGAAGGTCGGCTACAACAAGGTATTCGGCTACTACCTGGAGATCACCCGCGCGCACCGCGACAAAGCCCCGGCCGACTACATTCGCAAGCAGACGCTGACGAACGCCGAGCGCTTCGTCACCCCGGCGCTCAAGGAGGCCGAGAGCCGCATTGTCGCCAACGAGGAGCGCGCGGCGGAGCTTGAGTCAGAACTGTTTGCGCGGCTGGTTCGTGAGCTGGGCGAGTCGGTCGCCGTCATTCGCACGACGGCGGCAGCGCTCGCGACAATCGACGCGCTAGTCGCGCTCGCGACAGTCGCTGTCGAGCAGCGCTTTGTCCGGCCGGCGCTGGACGACTCGACGGTGCTGCACATCGAAGGCGGTCGGCATCCAATTGTCGAACGGCAGCTCCCGTACGGGGAGTTCGTGCCAAATGACACGCGGCTCAACGAAGACGCGCCGGTTGTCATCCTGACCGGCCCGAACATGGCCGGCAAATCGACCTGGCTGCGGCAGGTCGCGCTGATCGTCTTTCTGGCGCAGATCGGCTCGTTCGTCCCGGCGGACAGAGCAAGGATCGGGCTGGTCGATCGCATCTTCACCCGCATTGGCGCGCACGATGACCTGGCGAACGGGCGGTCGACGTTCATGGTTGAGATGCTGGAGACGGCGACGATTCTGCACCACGCGACCGAGCGCTCCCTGGTTGTGCTGGACGAGATCGGACGTGGCACAAGTACGGAGGACGGCGTCGCGATTGCCGGGGCGGTGGTCGAGCATCTGATCGAGTGGGTCGGCGCACGGACACTGTTCGCCACGCACTTTCGGGAGCTGGCGGAGATCGCCGCCGAGAACAACCGGGTCGTGGCTTTGCAGACGGCGATCAAACAACATCCGGACGGGCTGGTCTTCCTGCACGCGATCGTCCCCGGCATCGCCGAGGCCGCCTTCGGGCTGGAAATCGCCCGGCTGGCCGGCTTGCCGACGTCGGTCATTCAGCGCGCGCAGACATCGTTTGGCAAGATGACGCGGCAGATCCCAACCGTCGAGGCTGCGAGATCAAGCGCGGCGGACGTGGTGCGCGAGCGCGTTGCCAATGACGTGCTGGCCGTCGACCTGGCCAACACGACGCCGCTGGCTGCATTGAACCTGCTGGCGAGCTGGCAGCAGCGCCTGCGCGCCGCAGATGACGAGCCGATCGGGCCGCGTGCGCTGCTCGTCGCCGAAGACCAGCGCGCCGCGCAGGCTGACTGATGGCGATCCGCGTTCTGCCGCCCGCGCTCGTTCAGCGCATCGCCGCCGGTGAGGTGATTACGCAGCCGCGCGCAGCCGTCCGCGAGCTGATCGACAACGCGCTCGATGCCGACTCCACCCGGGTGGAGATCGAGATCGTCTCCGGCGGCTACGATCTGATCGTCGTGCATGACAACGGGCACGGCATCGCGGCGGAAGATGGGGACCTCCTCTTCGCCCGCCACGCAACCAGCAAGCTGGCAAGCGCCGATGGGCTGGACGCCGTCAGGACGCTCGGCTTCCGGGGCGAAGCGCTCGCCAGCCTGGCAGCGGTCGGCGATGTCGAGGTCAGCACGCGGCACGCCGATGAGCAGGTCGGCTTCCGGCTCACGAGCGGCGGAGCGCTGAGTCCGCTCGCACGTCAGACCGGCACGACCGTCACCGTCCGGCAGCTCTTCTCGCGCTACCCGGTACGGCGCGAGGCAGCGACGCCGGTGACCGAGGCTCGCGCCATTCGGCGGCTGATCACGCAACTAGCGCTGATCCGACCGAAGGTCAGCTGGGTGCTCCGCGTTGATGGCCGCATGGTGCTGCTGACGACCGGTGGCGGACTGCGCAACGTCTTGATGACGCTGGAAGGGGACAAGGCACGGCATCTGCTGGATCTCGGACCTCTTGACGTCGACGGCGTGCGAATCCAGGGACTGGCTGACGGACCGAACCCGACCAGCGGACGGAGCGACGGTATCCTGCTGTCGGTCAATGGGCGGCTGTGCGACGTGCCGGAGCTACGGCGCGCCATCGCCCGCGCCTACGCCGAGGTACTACCACGACAGCGGACGCCGCGCGTCATTCTGACCATTGAGGTTGACCCGGCGCGGGTTGACGCGAATGTCCATCCGGCCAAGGAGCGCGTTGCCATCCACGATGTCGCGGCGATCACCGGACCGCTGTTTGGGGAACTACGGGCGATGCTCGGGCGAACCGCCCACAGCGTCAGTGGCCAGCGGTCATTGGCGCTCGACCTCGGTCGGCTGACCAGTAGCGGGATGGCCGAAGACCGTGGCCACTACGCAGCCAACGGCTGGCAGACGCGCAACATCCCGGCGGGATCGCTTCCGGCACTGCGGGTTGTCGGGCAGATCGCCGACACGCTGATCGTCTGCGAATCGGAGATCGGCACGTTGCTGATCGACCAGCACCGCGCCCACGAGCGAGTTATCTACGAGCGGCTAATGGCCGGGGAGTCGGTTGAGGCGGACGAGCCGGTGCGCATCGCCATCCCTCCGCGGTTCGTGTCGGCGCTCGAAGCCTGCACGGCAGACGCCCTGCTATCTGGCTGGCGCTGGACCGAATTCGGGCTGGACGATGTCCTGGTGACCGCCGCTCCAGTGGACATGGAGCCTGCTGACCTGCCGGACGTTCTGGCGCAGTTGTCTGCAGAGCCGAAGCACGACATCGCAGCGGCGGCAGCCTGCCACGCTGCGCTGCGCAAGCGGCGGCCACTGTCGCCGACAACAGCCGTCGCGCTCATTGAAGCGCTGACGCAGACGCGCACACCGGCGACCTGCCCGCACGGCCAGCCGATCGTCCTCAACCTCGATCACGACTTCCTGGAGCGCCAGTTCGGCTGGCGCTAAGGGACACTCTTTGCCCTTGTCTGTTTCTGTTGACACGGCATCAGAGCGCTGATAGGTTGACGTCCCGCGACACTCGTTGCTGCGAAGCTTGGCAACGCCATAGAGGAGGACGGCATGGAACTGAGTGGTATTTCGCACCGTATCGCCAAAGCGCAGGAATTGATGGCCGAGCGCGGCCTCGACTTTCTGTTCATCTCCCCGTCCTCCGACATGATCTATATGTTCGACGGGCCATCCCACGCGAGCGAGCGGCTGGCGTTGGTCATCATCCCGCAGAGCGGTCGGCCGGAGGTCGTCGTTCCGCAGCTGGAGTATTCGCGGTTCGCCGACAAGGCCTCGATCGCTGGCATCCACACCTGGCCGGAGACCGCCCAGCCGGTCGATCTGGTTGCCGAACTGCTGAGCGGCATCGAGAAGCCGAAGGTCGCGATCAGCGACAAGATGTGGAGCGTCTTCCTCGTTCGGATGCTCGAAGCTATCCCCAACGCGACCTATAGCAGCGCAACGCCGATCATCCGCGAGTTGCGGATGGTGAAGGATGAGGACGAGATCGAGAAGCTGCGCGTTGCTGCGGCGGCAGCAGATCGCGCCTGGGACGAATTCGCAACCACAGCCAGCATCATCGGCAAGACTGAGCGAGAAGCGGCCACGATGCTTACCGAATTGCGGCGCAAGCACGGGCTGGACATTACCGGCATCGGCATCTGCGCCAGCGGCCCGAACGGGGCGAATCCGCATCACTCGACTGGCGACCGTGTGCTGCAGGAGGGCGATGCGGTTGTCTTCGACTTTGGCGGGACGATCGATAATTACCACGCCGATGTCACCCGCACCGTCTTCCTCGGCGAGCCAACCGACGAGTACCGCAAGGTCTACGAGACTGTCCTGCAGGCGAACCGCGAGGCAGTTGGCGCGTATCGGCTCGGCAACACCTGCCAGGATGTGGACCGAGTCGCGCGCAAGATCATCACTGATGCTGGCTATGGCGAGTACTTCATCCACCGGCTGGGCCACGGCCTCGGTCTCGACGGACATGAGGAGCCGTACCTCGTCGAAGGCAACGATCTGCCGCTGCGCGTCGGCATGGTGTTCAGCGATGAGCCGGGGATCTACCTGCCCGGCAAGTTTGGCGTGCGGATCGAGGATTCAGTCGTCGTGCGAGAGGATGGCGGCGAGGTTATCAACCACAGCAACCGCGAGTTAACGGTGATGTCGTAGGCCGAGAAGACCGTCCGTACGGCCAATGCACAGGAGATCGGCGTATACAGAAATAGCAGCATACGCCTTGCGAAGTCGTAAGCCGGTTCAACGTGCTTCACGCATCTCTTCGCCACACGTATCCCTGCGGAGCTTGACGGAACGATGCCTTCGGGTGGCGATGCGTCACTCGTGGGCAACAAGCAATGGGGAGACCATCTATGACTGATCTGCTCAAGACGTCTCTGTACCAACGGTTGTCCCGGCGTCTGTTTCTGGGAGGGGCTGCGGCATCAGCTGTTGGGCTGCTCGTCGCCTGCGGAGGTGATGACGACGAAGAGGCAACGTCGACCCCGTCGTCATCCGGCGAGGCAACCTCGTCAACCGGTGGCGGTGAAGCGACTGAATCGGCTGGCGAGACGGAGACGACCGGCTCGCCGGAGGCGTCCGGCGGCACGCCGACGCAGGGTGGCAGCATCCTGATCGGCACGCTCGGCGAGGCGAACACCATCAACCCGATCGCCGCCAGCCAGTCGGAGGACTACTTCCGCTGCAGCCTGATCTACGAGCAGCTCGTCCGGCTCGACCCGGCGACCTACGAGCCGCAGCCCAGCCTCGCTGCATCGTGGGAAGTCGCCGACCTGACCTACACCTTCACCCTGCATGACAACATCAAGTTCTCCGATGGCTCGGACCTGACCGCTGACGACATTGCCTTCACGTTGCAGGCGATGCTCGATACGGCCAACGCCAGCCCGCGCCAGTCGCGCCTGTTCTCAATTGAGGGCGCGCAGGAGTTCGCCGATGGTTCGGCAACCGAAGTCTCCGGTGTCAAGGTGGTTGATCCGACGACGCTGGAAGTGACGCTGGCTGAGCCGGACGCTTCAATTCTGTTCAACTTCTATTACGTCCGGCCGCTGCCGAAAGCCCTGCTGGAGGGCAAGGACCTGTCGAAGGCATCGACCGATCCGTTCTTCCAGAATCCGGTCGGCGCAGGACCGTTCAAGTTCGTGTCGTGGTCGGTCGGCAGCGACTTTGTCGGCGAGCGCAACGAGCACTACTATCAGGAGGGCAAGCCCTACCTGGACAAGTTCACGCACCGCACGATCACCGACTCGCAGGCGCTGGTGAACTCGCTGCTATCCGGCGACATCGACGGCTCCGTCTATCCCAGCCCATCCGGTGCTGACCAATTGAAGGCCAACGAGGATCTGGAAGTGCTGGTGCCGCCGTTCGGCTCGCCAGACGGCTGGATCTTCAACTTCCAGAACGAGTATCTGGCCAAGAAGGAGGTGCGACAGGCGATCGCCTACGCGCTGAATATGGACCAGTTCTCGCAGGACTCGCTGTACGGCCTCGGCGCACCGGGCACCGGACCGGTCGCACCCGGTAACTTCGTGTACGACAACACGCTGGAGCCGCATCCGTTCGACATGGATCAGGCGCAGACACTCCTCGATCAGGCAGGAACGCCGCCGTCTGGCATTCGATTCATGGTCAACCAGGGCAACGTCCTGCGCGAGGACTTCCTGACCTACACCCAGGCGCAGCTCTCCAAGCTGGGCTGGGAGATCGAGCCGGTCGTCATCGAATACGCGACGGCGGTCGATCAGGTCATCAACCGCTCCTACGACGTCGCCGAGAGTCAGATGGTCGGTGCCGGTATCACCATCGATCCGGGCGATCTCGCCTCGTACTATCAGACCGACGGCTCAGCCAACTACTCGGGCTACAGCAACCCCGATCTGGATGCGCTGTTCGATCAGGCACGGCAGGCAACAGATGTCGACGAGCAGAAGGATCTCTACGCGCAGATCCAGCAGATCCTCGTTGAGGACATGCCGGCCACGTTCTCGTGGTATCGGCCGTACCTGCACGTCGTCAAGAAGAAGTTCCAGGGCTATGTCGACAGCAACCTGTCGAACGGCCTGTTCGCCGAGCTGGAGAACGTCTACATCGTTGAGGGGTAATCCACCTGCGTCATATCGCCAATCGCGGGCACCGTGGTGTGCTCGCGATTGGCCGCAGCGGGTTTGACACTCACTGGATACCACTGTTGTAGACATGCAGAGAGAGGTGATCGCCTATGTCGAGCGGAATCCTGCGTTATGCAATCCGCCGCATTCTTGGAGCGATCCCTCTTTTGCTGGGTCTCAGCCTGGTGATGTTCGGGCTCGTCCACATCGCGCCGGGCGACCCGATTCAGTCGATGATCTCGCCCGACAACACCGACCCGGCATTCATCGAGCAAGCCCGGAAGAACTACGGGCTGGATAAGCCGCTGCCGGTGCAGTACGTGATCTACATTGGCAAGTTGGCGCGCGGAGACTTCGGACGCGCGATCACATTCAATGGAAAGCCTGTTCTCGAACTCATCAAGGAGCGAGCCAGCGCGACGATCATTCTGCAGGTCGTGTCGCTGGCCATCGCGTTGCTGATCGCGATCCCGCTCGGCGTTCTCTCGGCGACGCGGCAGTACAGTCTGCTCGACAACACAACAACGGTCGGCTCGTTCATTGGGCTGGCGCTGCCGAACTTCTGGCTAGCGCTCCTGCTGCAGTTCTATCTGAGCGTGAAGCTGGGCTGGCTGCCAGCGATCAGTACGGACGTCAACAATGCCGCGCTGCTAGGCAAGGTCAAGTATTCGGTTATGCCAGTAGCGGTGCTGGCGTTTCCATCGGTCGCCTACTTCGCGCGATTCATGCGTTCGGCGATGCTGGAAGTCATCAATCAGGACTACATGACGATGGCGCGCGCCAAGGGGCTGAGCGATCGTAAGGTGCTTTACCGCCACGGGTTCCGCAACGCGCTGATCCCGATGATCACCGTCACCGGCCTGCAGGTGTCGCGCATCCTCGGCGGCTCGGTCATCATCGAGAAGATCTTCGCCTGGCCGGGCCTTGGGTCGCTGGCGTATGACGCGATTACCCAGCGCGACTATCCGGTGATCCTCGGCGTCACCATCATCGCCGGGGCGTTCGTCATCATGGTCAACCTCATCGTCGACCTGCTCTACGTCGTCGTCGATCCGCGCGTGTCGCTGACACGGTAGCCACGGACGGAGCGAAGGTGGCAGAGCTGCAATCAACCAGCGAGCTGAGGAATCAGGCACAGCCAGAGCACGAGGCCAGCAGTCGTTCGCGACCTGTGCTGCATCGCTTCATGCAGAACAAGCTCGCGGTCGCGGGCATGGTAGTCATCGTCTTCATGTACGCGGTGGCAATCGCTGCGCCGGTCATTCAGCGCTACGACTACCGTGAGATCACGCCAGGCGCGCGCAACCTGCCGCCCTCTTCGGAGCACTGGCTGGGCACCGACCGCAATGGGCGCGACACCTACTCGCGGCTGGTCTACGGCTCGCGCGTGTCGCTGGCGGTCGGCTTCGTCGCGGTCGCGATCGTGATGACGATCGGCACGTCGTTCGGCGCGCTGGCCGGGTACTTCGGTGGCTGGGTCGATGGCATCTTGATGCGATTTACCGACGTGCTTCTGTCAATACCGCAGATCCTCTTACTGATCGCGGCAGCGGCATTGTTCCGGCCCAGCCTGAAAACGACCGTCATCGTGATCGGCGTCACATCGTGGCCCGGCGCAGCCCGCCTGATCCGCGGCCAGTTCCTGTCGCTGCGCGATCAGGAGTACGTCACCGCAGCGCGGACGATTGGCGCACCGCCATTCCGCATCATCATGCGGCATCTGATGCCGAACGCGATGGCGATCATCATCGTCGAGACAACGCTCTGGCTGTCGTATGCGATTCTGTTGGAGGCCAGTCTGTCGTACCTCGGACTCGGTGTGCAGATACCTACACCGTCGTGGGGCAACATGCTGCAGGACGGCCAGCGTGAGCTGCTCGTCGGCGCGTGGTGGCTGACGTTCTTCCCCGGTCTGGCGATCTTCATGACCGCGCTCGCATTCAATCTCGTTGGCGATGGCTTGCGCGATGCATTCGACCCACGCCAACGCCGGCGGTGAGAGCAGCTAGATAGAGACGACGAGCGAGCCAACTGGTTACGCCGGCCCCTCCCGTGATGTTGAGTACAGTGTCATTGTCGGATAGGAAGCCTTCCCTTTCTCTGTCATCTCGAACCGCAGTGAGAGATCTCCCACCCGTTCGACCTAGTCCAACGGGGGAGAGATTTCTCGCGTGCGCGCTCGAAATGACAGGACGAGGAGAGCGCTGTCGCATAGACAGGTTGGCGTTGACAGACTACTCCACACGACAGGATACGGGAGCGGCCGCAGCGCCATATTGCTCGATTCCTTGGCGCTAATAACCCTATCAACCGCCGTTCTACCCGATAGCCGGGATGCCGGAGGCTGCAATCTTGTCGTTGAGATCCTTCGTCACCGAATCGACAACCGCCTGCAACGCAGCGAGGTTCTCGTCGGCCTGGACCGCCAGAACTTCAAAGACGTCGTATGTCTGCTGAGGCGGGCGGGAGTCGCCGTAGGCGACGGTGCCTTGCAACGAGGCGAGCTTCGAGTTGACCTTCGGCGGGAAGTTGAACGAGTCGGCCGCGCCTTTCGAGCGCGACTCGACCAGTTCGCCCTCGGCCGCCAGCAGCTGCTCGCTGGCCTGCTCCAACGCCGGGACGAGATCGCCCTTGCCGGCATCGTGCAGGCGGCTCGCCCAGGTATCGATCTGCTCGCGCAGCTTGCGACTCGCGAGCACCGCCTCGTGGACAGCGCCCAGCTTGTCGCGGATCTGCAGCAGCAGGTCGCGCTGGGCGACGAGGTCGTCGTCACTGGCGCTGACGCGCGGATCACGCTTGACCTCGAACGGCTGGCGATACATGTTGCCGCCAACCTCGAGCCGAGCCTCGTAGTGGCCGGGGGCAACGACGGGGCCGATCGTACTGCCGCCCCAATAGAGCGAGAGCGCAGCGCCTTCAATCTTCATTGCGTCCGGATAGCGCATGTCCCAGACGAAGCGATACAGGCCCGGTGCAGCGCGCAGCCGCATGTCGGCGGGCAGTTTCGACTGATCGTCGGCTAGCGCAAAGCGCCGGATCTGCTCGCCCTCGGCAGTCCAGAAGCTGAGTGCGACATCCTCGGCCGGCTTCTCACCGGCGAGGGCGTAGTAGACCGTAACACCGAGGGCCGGATTCTCGCCGGCATCGAGCAGCTCGATGCGGGTACCGCCGTCCTCGGCGGCGCGGACGATACCCATCACCTGGCTACCGCCGGTGGTGATGTAGTCCTTGTATCCGACGGTGTCGGCGCGCCCCCATGAGTTGGGCGGCTTGATTCGGTATGTCGTCTGAATCGGGAACAGCCTGACCACGGCGTCGCCCGCTGCGGACTTCCACTCGCGGATCGGTGCGAGATCGTCGAGCAGCCAGAAGGAGCGCCCGTGCGTGCCAATGACGAGGCTGTTGTCGTGCACGATCAGGTCGTGGATCGGGACGACTGGTAGCGCGCGCCGGCCATTTCCGCCAACCCCGCCTGAGAGTTGCTGCCAACTGTCGCCGGCGTCCCATGATGCATAGAGGCCGGTCTCGGTTCCAGCGTAGAGCAGCCCCGGCGCGGACGGGTCCTCGCGTATCACCCGCGTAAAGTCGCCATCCGGGATACCGCTGGTGATGAGCTGCCAGGTCGCACCAAAGTCGGTCGTGCGCAGCAGGTAGGGCCGAAAATCATCCAGCTTGTAGCGGGTCGCGGCGACCCAGGCGGTGGCCGGGTCATGCGGGGAGGCATCGATGATGTTGATCAGTGACCAGTCGGGCAATTCGTTCGGGGTGACGTCGGCCCAGCTCTCGCCGCCGTCGCGCGAGACGTTGATACGGCCGTCGTCCGAGCCAGCCCAGAGGACGCCGGCCTGAACCGGGGACTCGGCGAAGGCGAAGATCGTTCCGTAGTACTCGGTGCTGACGTTGTCCTTGGTGATTGGCCCGCCGGATGGGCCAAGTGTCTCGGGATCGCCGCGCGTCAGGTCAGGGCTGATCGGCGTAAATTGCTGGCCGCCGTTGGTTGAGCGGAAAACGTGGTTGCCGGTGACGTACAGGACATCGGGGTCGTGCGGCGAGAGGACGATCGGGAAGGTCCACTGGAAGCGATACTTCATCGCCTCAGCGCCGTAGCCGATCGGGTCCTCTGGCCAGACGGTGATGTCCACCTCCTGGCGCGCGCCGTGGTCGTAACGCGTCATCCGCGTCGCGTAGCTGCCGGCAAAGATGATGTCGGGGTCATCGGGGCGCACGGCAATGTAGCCGGATTCGCCGCCGCCGACTGGCCAGGTGTCGTCTTCCGTAATCGCGCCACGATCGGAGTAGCTCGGGATCGTGATCGTGGTGTTGTCCTGCTGAGCGCCGTAGATGCGGTAGGGGAACTGAGTGTCGGTGGTGACGTGATAAAGCTGGGCAGTCGGCTGATTGTAGATGCTTGACCAGGTCACGCCGCCATCGAAAGAGACGCAGGCCCCGCCATCGTTGGCCTCGACCATCCGCTTTGGATTGGCCGGATCGATCCAGAGATCGTGATTGTCGCCGTGCGGCGTCGGAATCTGGATGAAGCTGGAACCGGCGTCGGTTGACTTCCACATGCCGAGATTCAGGACGTAGACCGTATCGGGATCGACCGGGTCAGCGAAGATATGCATGTAGTACCAGGGACGCTGACGCAACTCCGGGTTGTCGCTGACGCGAGTCCAGGTGTCGCCGCCGTTGTCGGAGCGGAAGAGGCCGCCGTCCTGCGCCTCGACGATGGCCCAGACGCGCTGCGGAC
This sequence comes from Thermomicrobiales bacterium, assembly GCA_023954495.1. Lineage (NCBI taxonomy): Bacteria > Pseudomonadati > Thermomicrobiota > Thermomicrobia > Thermomicrobiales > Thermomicrobiales bacterium. Next base: position 21,003 of record JAMLIA010000036.1, read on the forward strand.
GAGCGGGAGAGACGGTGACGCCGATGCGACCCTTGAGGCCCTGCGGCAGACCGGGGTTGTCGGTCAGCTCGATCCAGCTGTCGCCGCCGTCGGTCGTCTTGAAGATGCCGCTCCCCGGTCCGCCCGAAACGAGTGACCACGGCGAGCGCTGTGCCTCCCACATCGCGGTGTAGAGCGTGCGCGGGTTGGTGGCATCCATCGAGAGGTCGCAAGCACCGGTGCGCTCGTCGCGGTACAGAATCTTCTCCCAGGTCGCGCCGCCGTCGAGCGTGCGGTAGACGCCGCGATCCTCATGCGGACCAAAGGTGTGGCCGAACGCGGCGACATAGGCGTGATCGGGGTTGGTTGGGTGGACGCGGACGCGAGCAATATGGCGGGTCGTCTCCAGTCCCAGGTGCCGCCAGGACACACCGGCATCGTCGGACCGATAGACCCCATCACCGTGGGAGACGTTGCCCCGGATGCACGATTCACCCATGCCAGCGTAGACAACGTTGGGAGCAGATTCGGCAACGGCAACTGCGCCAACCGAGGCGGTCCGGAAATAGCCATCGGACACGTTCAGCCACGAAGCGCCGCCGTCTTCGGTCTTCCAGACCCCTCCGGAGCAGGCACCGAAGTAGTACGTCATCGGCTGGCTGGTGTGGCCAGCGACAGCGACACTTCGACCGCCGCGGAACGGCCCCGCCTGCCGCCACTGCAAGCCCGCAACAAGATCATGAACATTAGACATGAGTGAAATCCTCCCATCGGTGTCACCCTGCCGGTTGAGGCGATGGTAGTCCTGAGTGCTATGGTGGTCAACTGCGCCCGCCGGCAATTCCACGTGACTCAACCTTTGCTTGTGCGGTTGCGCAATCCGTGCTATTGTGGCAACGCTCCGGTGAATCGCACTCATGCATCTGAAGACTGGGAGGTAGAGCGATGCTCGATCGTAGTCGGCTCAGCCGTCGATCATTCATGCAACGCTCCGCCGCCGTGGCCGCCGGGGCGGCGATGGCGGGGTGGTCAGGAACACACACCGGCAAGGTGGCCAGGGCCGGGTCAATCTGGAACCCGGTCTATGAGGACATCCAGGAAGCGACGATTGCCGACCTGCAGGCGCAGATGACCGATGGCTCACTGACAGCACAACACCTGACTGGCATGTACCTGGCCCGGATCGCGCAGCTGGATCAGGACGGCCCACGGCTCAACTCGGTGATGATGACCAATCCGGACGCGCTCAACATCGCGATCAATCTCGATCGCGAGCGTGCTGAAGGGAACGTCCGCGGACCGCTGCATGGCATTCCGGTCCTGCTCAAGGACAACATCGATACCGCCGACCAGATGCCGAACACGGGCGGGTCGATCGCGCTGGCCAACAACTTCCGCACGCAGGACGCGACAATCGCAGCGCGCCTGCGCGAGGCGGGGGCGATCGTGCTGGGCAAGACGAACCTCAGCGAGTGGGCGAACTTCCGCTCGACCCAGTCGTCCAGCGGCTGGAGCGGCGCTGGACGACAGACGAAGAATCCATACGTCCTGACACACAACCCCTGTGGGTCGAGCTCCGGATCGGGCGCTGCAGCATCGGCCAACTTCGCTGCCGCGGCAATCGGCACCGAGACGGACGGCTCGATCGTCTGTCCAGCCAACGCCAACGGGCTGGTCGGCATCAAGCCGACGGTCGGACTGACCAGCCGCGCCGGTGTGATCCCGATCGCCCATTCGCAGGACACGATCGGGCCGTTGGCACGGACGGTGGCCGACGCGGCGGCGGTGCTCAGCGCGATCGCCGGGCCAGATCCGCGTGACGCGATGACGGCTGCCGGTGCCGACCAGGTACAGGCTGACTACACGGAATTCCTCGATCCGGACGCGCTCAACGGGGCGCGAATCGGCGTGCCGCGAACCGGTGGCATGTGGGGATACAGTCCCGAGGCCGATGGGATCGTCGAGGCTGCCATCCAGGCGATGCGCGACATGGGTGCCACGGTCATCGATCCGGCCGACATCCCGACGGCGGATCAGATGGCGAGCAGCAATGCCGAGTTCACGGTGCTGCTCTACGAGTTCAAGGCCGATCTCAACGCCTACCTCGCGACGGTCGGACCAGACGTGCCGGTGCGCTCGCTGGCCGACCTGATCGAGTTCAACACGGCCAACTGGGAAATCGAAATGCCCTACTTCGGGCAGGAGATCTTCGAGATGGCCGTTGACCTCGGCGGATTGGACGACCCTACGTATCTCGCCGCACTGGCCGAAAGTCACACGCTCTCACGCGAGCAGGGCCTCGACGCCGTCCTGGATCAGTACGATCTCGACGCGCTGGTCGCGCCGACTGGCAGCCCGGCCTGGCCGACTGACGTGCTCAATGGCGACCACTTCCTTGGCGCGAGCTCGGGGCCGGCAGCGATGGCCGGATATCCGCTCGTCTCGGTGCCGGCCGGCGACTCGTTTGGACTGCCGGTGAATCTCACGTTTATGGGACGCACCTGGAGCGAGCCGACGCTGATCGCGCTGGCCTACGCGTTCGAGCAAGGGACAATGCATCGGCGCGCGCCGAGGATGCTGCCGTCGCTCGATCTACCGTAGCATTCGGGGGACTTAATCTGGGCGCTGCTGGCGGACGCACCAGCCGGAGCAGCGTTCGCCAGCGCCCACTACGTGCGTCAGAGTGTCCGATCGGTCAAGGCGACAGCCATCAGCTTGTCCTGTCGTCTAGCGCCCGGAGGGCACCCGGCAACCGAAAGATCTCCCCCGGCCCGATACAGCCGAACGCAGCCGCGGCGCATCCCTCTGCTCTGTCATCCTGAACTGAGTGAAGGATCCGTGCCTCCCCGTCCGATTGAATCAGACAGGTGGGAGATCTTTCGGTTGCCGGGTGCCCTCCGACGGGTGATGCATATTGTTGAGGGAATAAAAGGAGGTACCGAGTCGCGTTAGGCTGGGCTTGAAAGGAGGCTCAGCATGACGATCGACATCGATACCTTCCTGACCGCAGTGTATGTCATTGTGGATGAGCTCTACCAGACCTACGCCGCGCCCGAGAAACCGATCCGTCCCGGTCCGAAGCCCCGCATGGCCGATAGCGAGGTGCTCACCTTGAAGATCTGCCAGCAGTGGTTTGGGCTGTCTGAGCGGGCACTGTGTCGTCTGGCTGACGCGCGCTGGCAGGCCTACTTTCCGCACCTCCTCAGCCAACCGGCCTTCAACCGGCGGGCACGGGATCTGAGTAACGTGCTGGTACACCTGGTGCCGCACCTGGCCGAGCACCTCGGTGCAGCGCTGCGACCGTACCAGGTCCTCGATGGCATCCCGGTACCCCTGGCGCGGCGCTGTCGTGGGCAATACCATCGGCTGTTTGCAGACGAGGCGTCCATTGGTCGGGGTGGCAGTGACCGGGACTGGTACTTTGGCTGTCAACTGTGGATCGCCGTGACCGACGATGGCATCGTGACCGGCTTTGTAGTGGCTCCCGCCAGTTGTGAGGGTCGGTGGGTCGCCGATGCCTTGCTGTGCTGGCGCCACGATCGGTGGGCCGAACCGTGGGGTGCCGATGACATCCCGCCCGGGAAACGCTGGTACCGGCCGTATCGCGGTCCGACCGGTCCGATCTGGCCACGTGATGGGGTCGGTGTACCGAGTACGGTGCCGTATCTGGCCGATGATGGGTTGGCCGGGAAGGCGTGGGCACCGCACTGGCACGACGATTATGGCGCGACAGTGCTGACCAAACAGGCGCTGGGGCCGCAGGCGACGGCGGCCGCTGCCCGCCAGCAGCATTGTGGTTGGCGGCAGATCGTTGAGACGGTGGGGCAGACGCTGACGAGCGTCTTTGGCTTGCGCTATCCGGGTGCCAGATCGCACTGGGGCGTCAGCACCCAGGTGGCGGCCAAGCTGTTAGCCTATAACGTCGGCATCTGGATCAATCGGTTGTTGGGTCGTCCCGACCTCGCCATGGCTACGCTCGTCGCCTGACAATATGCATCACCCGTCTGGGGGCACCCGGCAGTGAGAAATCTCCCACCCGCCCAACGCAGCCCAACGTAGGCGAGCACCGTTGGCTGAGGTATCACTAGGCGCTGCGACCTACCGGCGACGCATGTACGAGAATGCGAGCGCCATCGCCACGCCGATGACTGCGCCGATCAGAATCGGCACGCCGCTGCTGTCGAGGCGACCCAGAAGAGCCAGTCCGATGACGACGCCAAGCAGGACCATGGCACCGGATAACAGCGGCGGCTTCCTCCGCGAGCGGTTACGTTCGAATGACGAATCGTTCACGGCGGCTGCCTTTCCGACTGCTAATCACTCTTCTGCGAATCGAACGCCATGCCCAGTGCGATGCCGATGGCCAGGCCGACGCCGATACCCATCGCGAGATTGTCCAGCGCCAGACCCATAGCGACACCAATGGCGACACCGACGCCAATGCCGATACCGAGACCTTGGGTATTCTTCTCTTCAGGCTGCTTGTTCTCCGGCTCGCGATCGTCGTTCATGGTGCGCTCCTTTCTGCGAACCCTACATGACGTCGCAATCCAGAGGCCAGATCGGGCGCCGAACGCGGCGATACGGCAGCTGCTGGATGTTCGGCGATGATCGCCCCGGCCCATCGACCTCAATGATCGCGGCAGCCAGCGGCTCGAACGCGGCACGGAAATGGACGCTCGACTTCAGGGCGATGATCCGGCGTTCCTCCGGCGCAATCCCGACCGACCGCAGGAGTTGCGGATCGAGCGACTGGACGCGGTTGGATGACAGGATGACTTCGACAGGTGGATCGCCCACCTCAATGACCGCCGAGGGTCCCAACCTCGTTGTCGTGCCAGCGCCCATCGGCCCCTGTCCGGCAAAGCTCAGGTCGCCGACCCAGCGCACGAACGCGGCGATCTCGCGTACCGGACCACTGCTCCGGCTAGCCGCTGCGCCAAGCCGCAGCACGCCCCGCTGTCCCGCGCCGATGGTGGCCGCCTGGCGGACCGCTCTCTCATCGGCGATGGTTGCCACGACGGACCCGACTGCCCTCGCGTCCAGCAACGCCTGCAGGATCGCCGTCTCGCTGCCGGTCCCACCTGCGCCGGGGTTGTCGGCTACATCGGCCAGCACAACCGGCCGGTGCTCTGCTGCCATCGCCTGTGCTACTGCCTCGCGGACCGGTGTCAGCTCCGCGACGAACCGGCTGCGACGCTCCCAGCAGGCATCTGCCAGCCGGTCGGCAAGCTCGTTCGCGCAGCGCTCGTCAGCGTTCGTCGTGACCAGCACGGCCATGCCGGCATCGCGGATATCGCTGTAGGGGAACCCCGGCGTGAGTGTAATGGCGACAACGTCCCGCTCACGACGGAGGTCGACGGCCATCTCCGCCAGCTCGGCCATTGGCGTTGCGCCGTCGGTTCGTTGTGCCGTTAGCGGGCTGAGCAACGGCATCTGCCGCAACGCGTGGACCGGCCGAAAATCGCCGCGTCGGAGCCGCTCCATGAGCCGCACAGCCTGGCTGCCGCGTGCATAGGTGTCGATGTGCGGGTAGGTTTCGTAGGCCAGCAGGATGTCCGCCGCTGCGACCATCTTCGCTGTCAGGTTCGCGTGTGAATCGAGCACGACGACGATCGGCACGCCTGGCCCGACCGCCTTGCGCACTCGCCGCAGGATCTCGCCATCGGCGTCCTCCAGACCATCACTCACCATCGCGCCGTGGAGTGCCAGCAGCACGCCATCCAGATCGTCCGACGCCTGCGCCACCGCGATCCCACCGACCAGCTCGTTGGTCAGCGCCTCAAACACACCGCGCCGGACACGTCCCCCCGGCGTCGCTGAGGCAAACAGCAGCGGCTCGATCTCCCAGTGGAGGGCCAGCGCCGTATCGACGATGCCGCCCAGAGCGGTGCTTGCACCGCGACTGCCGTCGATCAGCGCCTGTCCGCGCACGAGCGTCCGGCACTGGAAGTCGCTCAGCGTCGTCTGCTGCGGTGAGAACGTGTTGGTTTCCTGCGAGATGCCGCCAACGGCGACTCGCGTCATTGCCCCTTGCTCCGTTCGGTCGTCCGAGTTGTTCGACGCAGTATGGTGTACGGGCAAATGCCGCGACAACGAGCATGCAGTTGCTTGCCACCGGTGCGGTCGCTATCATCGCCGGATCAGAGCGCCGACTATGTGCGGAGGCAAGCAGATGCAGTCGATCGACGCGACAGATTCACAGCGACTCGGGGACGATCCGTTCACGAACCAGCGCGGCGCACAACCGGCCGGCAAACGCGAGGTTGATCTTTATGTCCGCACCTACTCAACGCTGCTGCGCTCCTCCGGCCCGGTCGATGTCGATTCGCTTATCCCTGCCCATCTGAACATCCAGTCGAGCCTTCATGCGCTCGCCGCCTCCGAGGTGTCCGACATGGGCGCGCTGATGTACAGCACGATGCGCCTGCCGCCCGAGATCGTGACCGTTCAGCGCATTCTGCTGGGGCAATCGCACTCCGTCTTCGCCCGCCACGGCTACACGAATCTGGACGAGTGGACCTCGGTCTCCGCGCCCGGTCGTCGCCGTCGCTGGCAGTGGGACGGCCACGACACGCTCGCGGTTATGGTTGGCTCGGCGTCGGATCTGGACGACCTTATCCCGACGATCGTCGGCTGGCAGATCGAGTGGAACAAGCTGCATCAGCGCATCCGCGACACGCCCGAGCTGGCGGAACTGATCGAGGCTGGATCACGACGACCGGGACAGCCGGACGGTGAGAGCGACGCACAGCAACTGGAGCAGATTGGCGAATGGCTGCAGATCCCGCCGACCGACTGGGCGCGACTCTGCTCGGCCTGGGGGAGCGAGTTGTGGCCGAACCTGCGCCGACTCGCGGACCACAAGCGCGACCTGCGCCTCCAGATGCTCGGCGGCACCTACCTCGGCTACACCCGTTCGGCGCAACGCTGGTGGGCACCAGCCGGCCGCGAGCTGGCCGACCTCGGCCTGGCCGATCGCCCCGTCTACTTCGTCTCCTCGAACACGCACTCGCTCGCCAACATCCTGACCGGCACGGTCCGCCGTCGCCGCGAGGAGCTGATTCGCTTCGTTGAGCAATCCGCCCACCCCGACCTGCTGCCGGAACTGCGCAAGCTGCAGGCAGGCGAGGTGCGCGCATCGTGGGACAACTTCCTCTACTACACGGCTCGGCTCTACTACGCGGCCAATCGCGAGGCCCGCGCTGCCCGCGACGCCGAGGAAGCTGAGCACGGCGTTGTGACGCTGGAGCCGACCAGCGCGCTCGATGTCGGCATCCAGATCATGGATCTCTCGCGGCTGACGCCCGACGACCTCGACCCGCGCATTCGCGACTACTGCCCGAACGGCACCGACGCGGTCATCGTCAACATCAACTACCCGCTCGGTCTGGCCGCGTACCACATCTTCGGCCAGGTCGCGACCGGGGTCGATCAGCTCCGCGGGATCTACATCCTCGGCAAGGCCGCGACGCTCAACGCGCGTATCGGCGACGTCATGATCTCGAACGATGTCTACGATGAGCATTCCGGCAACACCTACTGGTTCGCCAACTGCTTCTCCAGCGCCGACCTCGACCCCTTCCTCGTATACGGCTCGACGCTCGACCGCCAGCGTGCCGTGACCGTCAAAGGCACCTACCTGCAGAATCGCGGCTATCTCGACTTCTACTACCGTGAGAACTTCACCGTCGTCGAGATGGAGGCCGGCCCGTACCTGTCGGCGCTCTATGAGGACGTCGCCCTCACCCGCCACCCAACCAACGAGAGCGTCAACATGAGCCAGATCCCGGTCGATCTCGGCATCATCCACTACGCCTCGGACACGCCGTATTCCCACGCACACACCCTCGGCGCGCGCGGCCTGTCCTACTACGGCATGGACTCCACCTACGCCGCCACCCTCGCCATCGTCCGCCGCGTCTTCGAGGACTGCCGTGCACCGTAATGCGCGCCAGGTGTCGGCCATGATCGTCGCATTGAGAATCGTCCGGTCATTGTGCCGCGGTTTGCCGGCAAACTGAAAGCAGAACTCTCCGAGGATCTGGTCACCTACTAGCGACGAATTCGGGATGAGTGGTCGTGAGAGGCGGTCGTTCCAACGTTTCGTAGGGACAGCGCTCGCGCTGTCATCGCCGTGAGGCGACCCTCCCCCTTCAACAGATCGATCGCCACTGCGGCAGCCGAAGCGCTCTGTTGTTTTCGGCCAAATGACGTCCTCTCAGTCCTCTCACCAGAGATCGCGTCTATGTGTGAAATCGATCGTCCATCCACCGCGCCGGATTGTTGGCAATGTACTCCCTGATTCGATCCAGGTCGGCATCGGTGCGGATGACATGGTCGTAGAACGATCGTTGCCACAATGAAATCCCCTCTGGCTGTGGCATCCGGTTGATTTGGCGAGTCACCCGTCCCTTGAAGCCGGAAACGATGGTCGAAAGTCCGTGGGGTTGTTCATTGTCCACCGAATGAATTG
>JAMLIA010000037.1 GCA_023954495.1 Thermomicrobiales bacterium
CGCGTTCGTTGCCGTTCTCACTGCGAAGCGAACGCGGTTGATGGCACGTCGCAACGCATGCGTCGAGCCCCATAGTTCATCGTCGGTCATGGCAATCACCGGTCGGTGCGGTCGCAACGTCGGGATCGGGCTTGAGCCCAGCGCGAGATCGTGGCCGAACTCGCCACTCTCGGTGTAATTCACCGGCACGAGCGCCTTCGCCGCCGCGAGCACTGCAGCGTTCACTCGCTCGCTGTCGGCATCCGACACGCCAGCTGCAACGCGCTTCGCGACCGCGTCGGCCGCCGCTCGCGCGTCGGCTAGCTCCGCTTTCAACGCAGCAAAGCCGGGATCATCAGCGTCACTCGCTCGCGGCAGTCCGTCCCAGAGCGGCACGATCTCTTCCAGCGCCGCTGACATCTCGTCCAGCGCAGCACCGACATCGATGGGCACGACGACTTCCGTCGCCAAACGTCCAACTGTCTCGACATAGACGCGAGCATCGCGCGCCAGGTGTTCCGGATCGACCTTGTCGAACGTGTCTTCGCTCGTATGCCACCACCAGCCAAGGCCGCCACCACGTCCCGAGCCGCCCAGCAGGAACGCCTGGTCGGCTGACATCTCGTTGGATTCGCCCTGCTGTGACAGCGACATATAGAAGGACGACAAGCCAACGCCCCAGAACGACTGATCGCCAGCGCGCCCGAATCGTCGGTAGTCCAGCGCCTGATCAGTCTGGCGGCCGATGATCTCCCGTGCCAACGGATAGGTTTCCGCCATCGTGTTCGCACCGGTCAGGTCGGTCGCGCCAATCGCGCCGGTCGAGTCGACATTGACGTGCGCGACGCAGCGCTCGCGCAGGTCGAACCAGAACGCGTCGGCGTACCAGGTCGATCCGGCATAGCGGGCGTGCGAATGCCCCGACCAGAAGGCGAAGCGAACTCCGCGACGCAACTCCGTGCGGTGCGCCGCCAGCACGCGCGCCGTCTCGATCATCGTGGCGTTTGCGGAGCCGTTGTCCATGGCGCCGTAGTACCACGAGTCAACGTGGCCGCTGAACATCACATAGTCACGATCATCGACGTCCAGGTCAGCGATGAGCGTCGGGATCTTGCGCCAGCCTGTATCGACGTCGGTCTTCACCGTCGCGCGAGCCGGGCCGGACTCCAGACGCTTCTTCAGCTTCTCGCCGGTCGCCGTATCAATGGAGACAATCGCGACGCGCGGCACTCGATCCAGGCGATCAGGCGTCGGCGAGCCCCAGACTGGCGAGACGATCATCTCGTGGATGTGGTCGCCGGAGATGCTGATGACCGCGAGGGCACCAGCCTGCGTCGCGTCATCGGCCTTTGCCGGTGTCGACAGCCCCTCGGTCAGCGCGATCTTGCCCCGAGCGCCAGCGGCCGCCAGCTCCTGCGGCGTGCCGCGACCGGCGTAGACGAGCTCGCCCGATACTCCGGCATGGCCCGTATTGATTGAAAACGCGTGTGCAATACAGGGAGTGAGCGACTCGCCGTCAACAACAATCTCGCCGCTGATCGGGAGGCTCACCAGGCAGGTCGGCTCATACAACGACGTCTTCAGGCCAAGGCCCTGCAATGTCTCTGCGATGTAGTCGAATGCCTTGCGTTCATCCTCACTGCCGGAGAGGCGAACCCACTGCGCGATCGCTTTGGTGTCCGCCATCATGCGATCGGAGGAAACCTCATCGATCCATTCGGCAGGTGCCGTCGTTGCCATTCCCGCTCACTCCCCTCTTGCTCAGCCTAGTCGCACTCGGCGATGCACTCGACTTCGACCAGTGCCCCGGCCGGAAGCTTGGCGACCTGCACGGTTGAGCGGGCCGGCTTCGCGTCACCGAAGTGCTCGGCATAGACGCCGTTGAATGTGGCGAAATCGTCCAGGTTCACCAGGAAGCAGGTCGTCTTCACAACCCTGCTCAGCGACGAACCGGCCTCAGCCAGAACCGCCTTCAGGTTTTCCATGACGCGCTCGGTCTGAGCAGTGATGTCACCCTCAACGAGCTTGCCAGTCGCCGGATCCAGCGGAATCTGGCCGGCGGTAAAGACATGACTGCCAGACTTGATCGCCTGCGAATACGGGCCAATCGCCCCCGGTGCCTTGTCGGTCGCGATAATCGTCCCCACAATACCCTCCTGTCTGATCTGATTACCTCTGCGGTACGGTAGTGCAGCACTGCGCTCTTCGCACCGGCTGCCTTCTATCATCGCAGAGGATGCCGGTCAATGCTCATGAGTTCGCTGGTCAGATCCACCCGGCTCGTTCGGGGATCCGCAAGATGCAATCGAGAATGCTGTGATGCGACCGACGGTTGTCATCGTGAACTACAACGGAGCCGCAACGCTGTGTCACTGCCTGGCCGCGTTGCAGTCGCAGAGCGAGCGACCCAACATCATCGTCGTCGACAATGCTTCACAGGACGATTCGCTCGAATCCGCCGTGCGCGCATTTCCGAACGCGGCGTTCGTGCCGCTTCGTCACAACGCTGGATTCGCCCGCGCCTTTAACATCGGAGTACAGCGCATAGCTGATCCGACCGGCATCGTCATCGCACTGAACCCTGACACGCATCCGCGCCCTGACTTCATTGAACAGATCACGGCTCCCTTGCGATCCGAACCGGACCTCGGCTCGGTTGCCGGCACACTCACATTTACGACTGCGCCGGATACCATCGCGTCCGCCGGCATCGCTGTCCATCGCAACGGCGTCGCGATTGATGCGCAACTCGGCGAAACGCTGTCTGACAGAATGACTTCGACCGTACCCGTATTCGGACCATCAGGCGGAGCGGCGGCGTATCGCTTGAGCGTCTTTCGCGCAGTCGGTGGATTTTGCGAGCCGTTCTTCCTCTATCTGGAAGATGTCGATCTTGCCTGGCGCATGCGACTCGCCGGATACGGCTCAGTCTGGAATCCATTGGCGGTGGCGCTGCATGATTACTCAGCGTCGGCGGGAGAAGGTTCGCCGTTCAAGCGTCGTCTGATTGCCCGCAACCGTATCTGGACGCTCGCTCGCTGCTTACCATATGAGACATGGAAGCGCGACTGGAGGGCGATTCTGACCCTGGATGCTGCTGCACTCGCGTACGGGACGGTTACGTTCGACCCGGCTGCAATTGGCCGACTGGAGGCGATTGCCACGCTACCGATCAGACTTCGAGAGGGCGCGCACTTACGGAAGCACGCAGTCGTCACCGCTGACGAGATCGATCGCTGGCTACTTCCATCGCTTTCGGCGCGAGAATTGCGGAGGCTTCGGCAGATGACGGGCAGGCTTGCCAAAAAGTCAACGCTGTAGCCATAGTTTGCGTTGTTACGTATACTGTACGTACATAGAGAGGTCTGCTGTGATCGACCGTCGATCCGGTAGAATTTGAAATCACACCGTTACGCTCGATCGTTTCGGGAAGGCACATCACACCTACCATGTCAGCAATTCCACAACAGTCTGCCGATATATCCGTAGCTGCCCCTGGTCAATCAGGATCAGGACTCTGGCGGCGTGTGGCGGCGACTGCAATGGTTATCACCGCCATCGTCAGCCTGCTCATCATCCTTGCGGGGGCATCGCTGCTTGTTTACGGGCGGGTGCAGCGCGGCGAAAGCGTCTTTGACGGCGTCAGCGCGGCCGGCGTCAATCTCGGCGGCAAGAGCAAAGCCGATGCTGTTGCTCTGCTTTCGGAACGATTCGACGAGTTCTCTACAACAGAGATCGCCTTTAACGTCGGCGACACGTCATTTACCGCCACGCCAGCTGAGCTCGGAGCCACCTTTAATGCGCAAGCCACGGCTGATAACGCTTATGACTTCGGTCGCCGCCAAAGCCTCTGGCAGGAGTCGCGTAACTGGCTCGATTCGATTGTTGGTGGGCACGAGGTTGCCCCGGTCGTCCAGCTCGACAAGGAGACGTTCGCGCAACTGATGGATGGTCGGGCGCGCAGCGCCGCGATTCCACCGCGTCAGGCCGCGTTCGTCCAGAACAATGACGGCTCCGTGTCGATCGATCCGGGTGCGTCCGGTGTGGCAGTGAATGTTGAAGAGACCTACCGCCGGGTTGTTGATCGCTTGGTGACCATGTCCGATCGACCTGTCAGCATCGCGACTACCGAGATCCCGCAATCGGTCGAAAGCGCGCAACTGAAAGCAGCCTTGACTGAGGCGCAGACGCTCCGCTGGTCAGCCGCTGATGCTTGACTTGACGGTACTAGTTGGCAGATCCCGGCCGAGGACCTGTTCGCGATGTTGTCGGTCACGCTCAACGACAACAGCGCGAGCGTGTCAATCGACCGTTCAAAGATCACGCATTCGATCGGCGCACTGGAATCATCGGTGTTCACGCCGGGCGTCAGACTCGTCGATTCGCAACGACGCCGGAAACATTGTCACAACTCCATCGGTTCCGGGCCGCAAGCTTGACATTGACGCCTCGACCACAGCGGCACTCGCCGCGCTGGAATCTGGTGAGTCATCAACAACGCTGGTGACGACACCGGTCGCAGCCAACATCACCGACGACATGACCGCTGCGGCGCAGGCCGAAGCCGCCTCGCTGACCGCCGAGCCAGTCACCGTGACCTGGGACAGCGGCACCGTTGATCTGCGGACCGAGCAGCTTGCTGCCGCGGTCCAGTTCGACACCAATAGCGGCCGCACCCCGGCAATCACCGTCTCGCTGAATACGGACCTCGTCGGCAAGTTCCTCGCACCCGTGGCCGAGCAGGTCAAGGTCGCTGGAACAAATGCCGATCTGCGCTGGATCAACGGCGCAGTCGAGGTTCGCACTCCTGAGCAAAATGGGCGAGAGCTGGATGTCAACGCGACCGTCGCATCGATCGTAGACGGCGTCCAGGGCGGCACGCGCAACGTCGCAGCAATCACGCACGATGTCGCGCCGCAGGTGACTGCCGCCATGGCGTCAAGCGTTGACATCCGCGAGAAGCTGACGTCGGCCTCGACGGAATATGGCTACTCATCGGCCTCGCGTCTGCACAATGTCGAGTTGGCTGCCAGCCGAGTAGACGGCGCGCTGGTTCCGCCGGGCGGTACGTTCTCGTTCAACGAAGCCATTGGTCCCGTGACCTACGACAGCGGCTACCAGACCGGCTACGGCATCATCATCACCAACGGCAGCATCTCGACCGTCCCATCGGTGGGCGGCGGCATCTGCCAGGTTGCAACGACCGTCTTCCAGTCCGTCTTCTGGGCCGGTATGCCGATTGAGCAGCGCTCGTGGCACCTGTACTGGATCCCGCGCTATGGTCAGGGGCAGGGCGGTATGAAGGGGCTCGATGCAACGGTCGACCCAGACTACGACCTCGACTTCACATTCCGCAACACCAGCAACAACTGGCTCGCCGTGAAGTCGAGCTACGACGGGATGACGCTCGGGTTCGAGCTGTGGGGCACACCGACGGGCTGGAATGTCGCGGTCGATCAGCCAGTCATTACCAATGTCGTGGCAGCCTCGCAGGAGATGTACTACGAAGATTCGGCTGAGTTGCCGAAGGGCACGACCGTCTTTGTCGAGCATGCAGAGGACGGCTTCGACGCCGCCATCCATCGTGTCGTGACCGACGGGAACGGTCAGGTGCTCGACGACACCGTCTTCCGCAGCAATTACGCCCCAGCGAAGAACACAACGCTCGTCGGGACTGGCGGATAACCCGCCGGCTCGACTGGGCCTGAGAGGAATCAGCATGACCACCAGGACGCGGCTCGACCCGCGCATTGTCGCCGTCGGCCTGCTGACCGGCGCAGCAGTTGGCGTCTGGGCAGGGCGCAGGGCGCAGGGTTACCGCGCTCAATCATCGACTGGCTCAGGCACGATCGACTGGGATCGCGCGCGCTCCGTTGCGATTTCGATGAATCGCGAAGCGGCACTCACCGAACAGGAGCGCCAGCGTCTGGACGCTGAATACGCCGAGCTCGTTCAGCGCACGATTCCGCTCATTTCAGATTTCACCGGCACAACGCTCCCCTTTCCGCTCGACAAGGTCTATACATTCGACCGCGTCGACTGGATCGAAGCCAACATCGCGTCGTTTCAGCGCATGTTCGAGCCGATCGAACAGCTCGACCTGTTCGGCGGATCGAACGGTCAACGCTCGGGAGGTGTGCTCTCCGGCGTCAACCAGAAGATCGTCAGCGCCGAGTTGGGCATTCTGCTCGGCTATCTCGCGCGACGTGTGCTGGGCCAGTACGATCTTGCATTGCTCGGCAGAGAGCCACTCTCCGAAAGCGGCAAGCTCTATTTCGTGCAGCCCAACATCCGCAACATCGAAGCGTCGTTGCACCTGCCGTCCGACCAGTTCCGTCTCTGGCTCGCGCTCCACGAGACGACGCATGCGTTCGAGTTCGAGGGCCATCCGTGGGTACGCGATCACATGAACGCGATGATCGACGAATACTTCGGCTTCCTGACGCAGGACGTCGAGTTCCTCAAGCGCGGGATGTCGAGCCTGCGAGCGATCTGGGAGCGAACGCGGAACCCCGAGGACCGCGCAACCGGCTCGTGGATCGAGCTCGTCATGACACCCGAGCAACGGCAACTTTTCGCCCGGATGCAGGCGACGATGGCCGTGATCGAGGGCTATTCGAACTACATCATGAACGCAGTCGGACGCCGCCTGATGCGCGACTACGCGCTTATCGCGCAGCGCTTCGAGCGACGCCAGGTCATGCGATCGCCGTCCGAGCAGCTCTTTGCTCGCCTCACTGGCCTCGAAACCAAGCTTGAGCAGTACAGGCTCGGCGAGCAGTTCATCAACGAGATCGTTGAGCTTGCCGGTCGGGACGCCGTCGAGCGCATCTGGGAAGGGCCGGAGATGTTGCCCACCCTGGACGAATTGCGCGACCCGCGCGAGTGGCTCAACCGGGTTCAATCGGCAACGCTATGACGCTCGATCTCGCCGCGATCGCCGACCGCATTGCCCAGCTCGTCGGCACGGTCGATCCGTCCTTCGAGGAGGAGCGTTTCGTCGCACTGGAGCGTGCATGGGCAGACGCCGACAGCGTTGAAATTGAGCAGCGCCTGGCCACCGCCAGGACGCCGTTCCTGACGGCGAAGGCGCACGGACCACTACAGGAGCGTGTCGCGCTCCCGGCCATCCCGGACCACTACACTGTCGCCGCGACCGATGGATCGCTGATCGCTCCAGATCGACACAGTCCGGCGCGCTTCTATTTGATCAATGTCGGCAAGGTGCGGTTGTCATACGGCTCGCAATCAAGCGCCGCGTTGACCAACGACCCGGACTTCCGCTTCGACGAGCAGGATCTCTACGTTCCTGACGAAGTCCAGCGCATCCCGGTCAACGAGACGATCCTCGGCGTAAAGCGCGCCTGCGCCGAATTGCGCGCCGTGGCGGATCTGCTCGATCCTGCCGATTGCAGCGTCGCGCTGCAGGACGGCACGCTCATTCTCTGGCCCATCCAGTCGCTCCAGGACGCGATCGTCCATTGGGCAGTGACCGAATACATGGAGGCGATGCGGGTTCTCCGCGAGCGCGGCATTCCCCTGGCAAGCTATATCTCAGCACCTGGCTCGGCGGACGTGTTGAATTCGCTGCGCATTGCTGTCTGCGACTATCCGTCGCTGGGCATGCAAATCAACTGCAACGCCTGCAGATCTCGCATCCTCACCGAGGGCCGCACACCTGCCTGCGACGTCCTCCCAGCGGTAACCGACCGCTATCTCTTCGAGCGCGTCGCACATCTGGAAACGGGCGAACGATCCATCCTTTTCGACTCGAAGTCGTTCATCCTCGACAAGTACGACCCGGATCAGCAGGTGCAGTTCTTCTTCCTGAACACCGGTCGTGAGATCGCCCGGATTGAGGTGCCGAAGTGGGTCGGCGACGACCCTCGTCTGGTCGATCGCGTTCACGCAGTCGTATACGATCAGGCACAGAAGGGCATCGGCTATCCGGTTGTGTTGCAGGAAGCGCACGAGATGGCCGTCCTCAGCATGAGCGATCGGCGACTGGTCGCGGAGGCGATCGAGCGGCAGTTGGCGCGGCATGGCGTCGTCGTCAGCCAGTCCGGAAAGAGCGGGAGCAAACGTGGTCGCTTTGTCTAGCATTGGTCAATCATTGACGCAGGATCGCCTTGGCGAGGTCATCGAAACAACAACGACGAGCTTCGTCGCCGAGAGCGACCAGCTGCACACACTGCCCGACCTCGGCGCGCTCGTTCGCGTCGGTGGCCGCGGCTCGCAGCCCAGCTATTTCGGCGTCGTTGCGTTCGGTGAGACCGGTGGACTGGACACCAGCCGCCGCGCCGTACGGCGGGGCGGTGCCGACATTCACGACGAAGAGGTCTACCAGCGCCACCCGGAGCTAGAGCATGTCCTTCGAACCATCTTCACGGTGACCGTCATTGGCTACGCCCTCGGCGAGAAATGCCATCACGTTCTGCCGACACAGCCTGTGCCGCTGCACTACAGCGTCCACCCGTGCTCACGCGGCGACGTGCAGGCGTTCACGACGAACCCACGCTATCTCCCGATGCTACTGGCGACATCTGGCGAGCTACCCGCCGAGATGCTGCTCGCCAGTCACCTGCGCTGGGTCGATGGTCATCTGCACGACGATCACGTCTGGCTGGTCGACGCGACGCGGAGGCTGGCGCGTCTGATGAAGCGCGACTACGAGCGATTCAGCATGATTGCGCAGGCCGTCGCACCCGACGTCTAGTGACGGAAGTGACGCCGACCGGTCAGCATCATCGTCATGCCGCGAGCCTCAGCGACGGCGATCGTTTCGTCATCGCGCACCGATCCGCCGGGCTGCACGATGGCAGTCACGCCGACATCGGCAGCCGCCTCAACACCGTCGGCAAACGGGAAGAACGCGTCGCTGGCCAGCACGCTGCCCTGCGCTCGATCACCGGCAACCTTGGCCGCAATCCGCACGCTCTCGACCCGATTCGGCTGGCCCGCGCCAACGCCGACAATCACACCCGGCTGAGCCAGCGCTATCGCGTTTGACTTCACCCACTTGACCGCTCGCCAGGCAAACGCCAACGTCTCCAGCTCTTCGGCGCTCGGTTGCCGCGAGGTAACGCAGCGCCAGTCGTTCGTGTCGGGGGCAACGCTGTCTGTCTCCTGCACGAGCAATCCACCGGGCAGTGACCGGTATTCCCAGCCACCGGCCGGTTCCGTGTTCGTCACGGTGATGACACGCAGATTCTTGCGCCGCAGCAGTCTTGCCAGTGCGGCGTCTTCGTATCCCGGTGCGATCATGATGTCGAACCGGTGCTTCCCGATCGCCTCGACCATCGCCGTCGTGACGACACGATTCACCGCGCAGATGCCGCCAAACGCTGACACCGGATCGCCGCTCAACGCCAACCGATACGCCTCGGCCTGGTCATCGTTCGAGCCGATCCCGCACGGCAACGTGTGCTTGACGATGACGACCGTCTGCGCGGCAAAGTCCTGCGCGCAGCCCCAGGCCGATGTCGCGTCAAGGTAGTTGTTGTAGGACATCTCCCGACCATCATGAACCAGCCACGAACCTACACCGGTCGCAGATCCCGGCGACAGCAGCCGGTATACCGCGCCGCGCTGATGCGGGTTCTCTCCGTATCGGACCGTGTGCATCAGCTCCGCGCCAATGGCCAAACGCTCCGGGAACTCGTCATCATCGCCGCGGAGGTACCGCTGCACCAAACTGTCATACGTTGCGACATGCGCGAACGCCTTTGCGGCGAGCGCTCGACGCGTCGCGTAGTCAACGCCCTCGACACCGCCGGCATCGAGCAATGCGAGTACGGACTCGTAGTCGCTCGGATCAACCAGCACGATCACGCCTGCGTGGTTCTTGGCCGCAGCTCGAACCATCGCCGGACCGCCGATGTCGATGTTCTCGATGGCGTCAACATCAGCCACATCCGGATCGCGTACGACTTCCGAGAATGGATAGAGATTGGAAACGAGCACATCAATTGGCGCGATGTCGTGCCTTTTGAGTGTGGACATGTGCTCCGCGAGATCGCGTCGAGCGAGCAATCCGCCGTGAATCGCTGGATGCAGTGTCTTGACCCGGCCATCGAGGATCTCGGGAAACCCTGTCACGTCTTCGACTTCGCCGACAGGAACGCCGGCGTCCCGGATGGCTCTGGCCGTCCCGCCGGTGGAGAGCACCTCGAAGCCCAGCGAATCCAGTCGACGGGCCAGATCGACCACGCCGGTCTTGTCCCAGACACTAATCAGCGCGCGAGGCATACACCCTGTTCCCCTCTGTATTCACAGCGTTCATTCGTGCTCAGCCTGCACGATGATGTCGGTCCATATCTGGATACCGGCCAGCGTTCGCATGCTGTTGGCTGCCATCTGGAGTCGATCACGCTCGATTGCCGGTTCTTCGATTGCGTAGCCGACAACACCAATCGTCGGTTGCGAGCGGTCGATGCGTATGTCCGTGACCAGTCCAAGGTGCGAGGCGTCCAGCGCAACGGCCAGGCGGTTGATTGCTGTCAACCGCCGGACCCGCCGCAGATCATCGAAATCCAGATCTTCGAACCCGGCATGCTCAATGCTTGGATTTGTTGTGCCGTGGTATCGCGCAACGCAGGCGGTTACGGTTCGCTCGACTTCAGTCATCGGCAACTTCATCGTGCTGATGACATCGAACGACTTCCGATGATGGTCACGTCCCATACGAATGTAGCCTATGTCATGCAAATAGGCCGCCAGAATCGCGACCTTGCGATCGGTTGGTTCCAGCCCTAAATCGCCAGACAGCCCGTTAAATAACGTCGCCGCGAACTGCGCGCAACGCAGACCATGCTCGGAGTCCGGGAGCTCAACGTGTATCTGCTCAACGAGTTGGGCGACTGTGGGATCGGTTTCGTGCGTCATGCGAATACGTCCTGCCGCCTACGACACGTTCAGCAGACGACAGCCGCCGTCGCCGGAACGAATGCGCCCGATCTCGATGGCGTCCGGCACAAGAGTTCGTGCCGCCGCCACGTCTGTTTCACGGCAGACAACGACGTAGCCGATGCCCATGTTGAACGCGCGATAGCTCTCGTCGGCAGCGACGTGTCCGGCCTCGACGACGAACTCAAACATGGGGGGCGTCACCCAGGCGTCGGCGTCGATCTCGGCGACGAGGCCATCGGGGATCACGCGCGATACATTGCCAGGCAGTCCGCCGCCGGTGATGTGCGCCATGCCAACCGGCAGGCCGGCACCAACCAGGCCGCGCGTCGCATCGAGGTACGATCGGTGCGGCTCCAGCAGTGCTTCGGCCAACGTCCGCGCGTCATCGAATGGCGCTGGCTGCGCCAGGCTCTCGCGCGTCTGCTCGTCATCGGCGATCCGCAACGCAGCCCGAACGAGCGAGAAACCATTCGTGTGAAAGCCGCTGCTCGGCAGACCCAGGATCACGTCGCCCTCGGCGATTCGGCTGCCGTCGACAATCTGAGCGGCATCGACCAGCCCGACGATCGCGCCAACCAGGTCGAAGTCCTCGCCGTGATATAGCCCCGGCATCTCGGCCGTCTCGCCGCCGACCAGCGCAACTCCCAATTGCGCGCAGGCGTCTGCGAGCCCCCCGATCACAACCAATGCAGACTCAGGGTTCAGCTTTCCGGTGCCGTAGTAGTCCAGGAAGAACAGTGGTGAGGCACCACAGGCGGCGATGTCGTTGACACAGTGATTGACGAGATCAGCTCCGATACCGTCGAGCTTGTCGGCGATCGAAGCGAGGACGAGCTTTGTCCCAACGCCGTCGATGCTGGAGACGAGCGTCGCGCCCTGCCCCTGCTCACCCAGGCGATAGAAGCCGCCGAAGTGCCCGAGGCCGCCGATCACGTTGGGATGGGGCCGACCACCGCTTGCCGCTCGCAATCCGGCAACAACCGCATCACCTGCGTCAATATCGACGCCCGCATCGCGATACGAAATGGAGACTCCCCGCTCGTGGCTCACGCCATGCCCTTCACTGTGTCGTCGACACGCACCGAAGCGACGCGTCTTCGATCAGACGCGCCGCTCGCGATTATAGTCAGTGGCTTCGTAGCGGTGCTGGGATCTAGCTCGACTCGGCGCGCGACGTGGACGTGCTCAGCCCGTTCGCGCCGTTGAGAAACGGCTCGTAGCGAGGCAGCAGGCGACGCGGCAGCAAGCCGGAAAGATGCGTGCCGGCTTCGTCGAAGGTCGTGTCTTCAACGCGACCAACCCGGTGAAACAGATTCACCAGCTCGGCGCGATCGAACGGGATCGAGACGCTGACCTGCTCCAGCCCCTGCGCATCGCCGATGGCATCGGCGACACGTTGGAGAAGCAGCTCCATCCCGACACCCTGTTCAGCCGAGATTGGCACCACATCGCCGGGCAAGCCCAGCGCGGTCGCCATCTCTTCCGGCGTGAAGTCCGAATCGATCAGATCGATCTTGTTCAGCGCCGTCACTACCGGCTTCCCCAGCACGTCGAGTTCCGCCAGAATCTCGCGCACCGTCTCGGCCTGCTCGGGCGCGTCGTCATGCGACAGATCCACGACGTGGAGCAGCACAGTCGCTTCCGAGATCTCTTCCAGCGTCGCCCGGAAGGCGGCGATCAACGTTGTCGGCAAGTGATTGATGAATCCGACTGTGTCCGTCAGCAACACTGGACGCCCGTTCGGCAGCGTGATCCGCCGCGTCGTCGGGTCCAGTGTCGCGAAAAGCTGGTCCTCAGAGAGGACTTCGGCCGAAGTGAGGCGGTTCAGCAACGTTGACTTTCCGGCGTTGGTGTAGCCAACGATCGCCACGATCGGGATGTTGTTGCGCCGCCGATTGCTCCGGTACAGCTCACGATGCCGGTGGACATCCGAGAGCTCGCTCTTGATATGAGCGATCCGCGAACGCGCCAATCGGCGGTCCGTCTCAAGCTGTGTCTCACCGGGACCACGCAAACCGACACCGCCGACGGCCTGCCGCTCAAGGTGCGTCCACATGCGCGTCAGTCGCGGCAGCCGATACTCAAGTTGAGCCAGCTCAACCTGCAGGCGACCCTCGTGCGTCTGGGCACGCTTGGCAAAGATGTCGAGGATGAGCGCTGTCCGGTCGATGATCTTGACCTGCAACCGCTCTTCAACAGTCCGCAACTGGCCCGGCGAAAGCTCATCATCAAAGATGACAACATCAGCCTGAAGTTGCGTGATCGCCTCGGCGATCTCCTCGAGTTTGCCTTTACCGACGTAACTGTTCGGGTGCGGGTGCGGAAGTCGCTGCGAAATAGAGCCGACAACATCCAGTCCGGCAGTTTCGGACAGTCGAGCCAACTCCTCAAGGGAGGATTGCGCCGTCCATTCATCCTTGTGGTAGTCGACGCTGACGAGCAGTGCGCGCTCGTTCGGAGATTTGGTGGTGAATGGTCCGCGTTCGGTTATGGGTAGCTCCTGTCGATGCTTTTAATGCGGCAATGAAGTTGCCTGGATATCAGGAATTGTATCATCGCTGCCTGCCGCCACCGCCTCCGATGCACCGCGCCGCAACGCCCCGGCGGGATCGGCGATGATCTCCCGACAGCGCTCATGGAGACGCTCAATGGCGTCATCAATCTGCTGGCGCTGCTCACGCACCCAGCCACGATCGTGATTCAGCGCGAACGTTGCCCGATCGAGCTGCGATGTCACTGCCGCCGGGGCGGGACCACCCTGCTCGGCGCGGCGCTCAACAAAGCGCTTGGGGGACAGGCACTTCGCCAGCATCTCCTGCTCAATGCCAACCTCGCGCCCGATCTCGCGCAGCGCAATCGAATCAATGAACTCGCTCGTCAGCGTCGTCGCTTCGCCACCCTCTTCTGACCACTCGATGACGACACGCTCTGCCAGCTTTCGCGCCTGATCGGCCGGGAACCGGAAGTCGATCGCGAGCAGGTCAGCCAACTCCGAGCTAGTCGAAAACCCACGATGCGATCGGTGCGCCACCATCGAGCGATGCACGGCCAGAGTGGTCATCACGCGAGTCAGCAGCTGGTACGCGGCCCGGGCTTCAGCCAGCACATCAACAACCTCGAAGAAGACAGTCAGACGCGACGTCATTGATCCCAGCATCTGTCTGCCGGACAGCATTGTCGCGATCGACTGCGGCGCGGCGACCTGTGCGAGAAATGCCAGGCGCAAATGTTCCAGAACAAGCGGATCGCGGCGCTGCGGCTGGATGCGCGCATGATGGATGTATTCATCACCCGGCACGATCAGACCGACATCATCACGCGACCAGTACGCCAGGTCATTCATCATCCGGCCGACTTCGACGGCCAGCCCGCCGATCGCCGCGACGATCTCCGTCAGGTCATCGGTTGCTGCAATCGCGTCGAACGTGTTGTCGATAGTGCCGTCGAATCCCAGCCGCTCGGCGACACGCGCGCGTCGGATCGGCATGGCCGTCGACATCCCCGATACCGCGCCGAGCGGCGATCGGTTGACACGCGGATACGCCTCGGTCACACGCGCTGACGCCCTGGCGATCGGCCCGATCTGCGCGGCCAGATAGTGCCCGAGCGACGTGGGCTGGACCACCTGCCCGTTCGCCGTCGCCAGAATCAGCGTCGTGCTGTGCTGCCCTGCCAGATCGATCATCGCCTTGCGCAGCGCCAACAACGCATCGCCGACCGCCAGAATCTCGCGCCGCAGGATCATGCGCGTGGCCGCGACGACGCGCTCCTCAGCACTGTGTCCTAGTTGCAACTCCTGCGAGGTCGCCAGGATGCGCTCGTCAATGCGGTTCAGCGCGTAGTCAAGCCGCTCGTTTCCGGGCGCGGGCAATGCGTCGATAGCGCTGAGTGCCCGTCCGGCTTCGCCCGGCTCAATGACCCGTTGCTCGGCGAGCTGCAAAATGTGTGATCGATAGATGTCGATGACGGCGTCGCCAAGCATCGCCTCGGCGCGCTCGGCCTCTGGCACAAGAACGTCGCGTGCATACTCAGCATCCGGAAATTCGCGTCGCGGCTGCGGGATTCGCTTCTTGATCCCGGCCAGCGGATTCTGACTCACATCACTCACCCTGCTGTTACCGACCAAATCGCCACCGCAATGCTACATCCCGCAGGCGAAGCGTTGATGTGGGGAGCGCTCTTTGATGAGGATGGATCAGCGCGCTGCTGGGGCTAGCTCGTCTGTCGTCTCACGTGTGACGGCAGGATGCGACTGTGTCGCCAGATCGGCGTAGACCCCGCGGTACTGCGGCGGCAGCATCCGCGCGATTTCGATCATCATGGCGTCAGTCAGCTCATCGAGGCTATAGCGTTCGCCACTCGGCATCCGCGAGGCGAGGCGAAACGGCTCACCGTACACAACCCGCACCTTCGGCCAGAACCGCCGACGCTTACGTTCTTTGGTGCCGCTCATCGGCAAATCCTCAGTGCCGACCATGATGCAGGGGATAACGAGCGCGTTCGATCGAACCACAACGAGGCTCGCGCCGGTGAACGCGCGCTGAAGACTGCCCGTCTTCGAGCGCGTTCCTTCCGGGAACATGCCGACGAACAGACCATCAGCGATGAGATTCTGTGCATGCTGCAGCGCCTTGCGATCGGCGGTGCCGCGGCGCACCGGAAACGCGCCGGATTGCTTGGCAAACCAGCGCAGGATCGGGTAGTTCATGAACTCTTCTTTGGCCATGAAGAGGATCGGGCGCGGGCAAGCTGCGTCGAGGATCGGCGGATCAAACCAGCCCAGATGGTTGCAGATGACGATCGCACCGCCGCGCTTCGGGATGTTTGCCACGCCAGCAACCCGCAGCCGCAACGTCACGCGCAGCACCGGCAGGAGAACACCCCGCGACATCAGGAACATGAAGTGCTTCCAGCGTCGCCTGAGCGAGAATTCCTTATTGAAGATCGGGTCGATCACGAGGCGATCTCCGCGCTGAGCCGTTCGCGGGCTAATGCCACGATCCGTTCAACCACTTCGTCGATATCGAGGGGATCAGTGTCCAATGTCACTGCGTCATCCGCCGCGCGCAATGGCGATATGTCGCGTGTCGAGTCGACTTGATCGCGCAAAAGGAGATCGGCCTCAATTGCTGCCAGCTTCTGCTCTTTGGCGGTGCCGCGAAGCTGCTCGTACCGACGGCGGGCGCGCTCTTTGACCGACGCCACCATGAAGACCTTGAGATCGGCTTCCGGCAGAACCACCGTGCCGATGTCGCGTCCGACCATGACAACCGCCCCTGAAAGCCCGATTCGACGCTGCGGCTCCAGCAGTGCAGCCCGAACCGCCGGAAGCGCCGAAACGCTGGAGACCAGGCGATCAACTGCGGCGGATCGCAGATCCCAGGTGACGTCTTTGCCGTCCAGCACGATGTCGCTTTGCCGACCGTCGTCAACAGACGGGCGGCGGATCAGCACATCAAGATGGCTCGCCAATTCCGCCAGCGACCGCTCGTCATCCGGGTCAATACCACGCGCAAGTGCCGCGAGGGTCAGCGCCCGATATAGAATGCCGCTGTCGAAATAGACGGCGTGCAGGCGCTGGGCAACGAGCTCACCGACCGTGCTCTTCCCGGCGGCCGCCGGGCCGTCGATTGCGATTGTGAACCGGTGGCTTTCGTGTTCGTCGTCCCGGACCACCTATCCCCCTTCGATCGCCCGCCGAATCTCTCGAATTTCGCTGCTGCGGATCCTGCTTGCCGCGGGTTCCGCGTTCATCCTGCGTCCGTTGATCGCGTCGTCTGTTGTCACGTGGTCCCTGCTGATCACGCCGCTGCCCATCTCGTGGGCCGCGAGGGTTACGCTCATCGCGACGTTGATTACTACGCCCGCCGCTATCGCGATCCTGCCTGGCAAAGCGCGGATTCGTGCGCTGATCATCGTCTCGCCGTGGCGGTCGCCGCTCGGTCGAGCGGTCATCACGACGTGCGGGCCGCTGGTCGCCCCCTTGCTGATCGACGAAGCGTTGCGGACGCTGCGGCGGTCGACCACCAGATGAACCGCGCTGATCTCCACTCGGACGCGGTCTCCGCGCAACTGGAGTCCGCTGTGATGGTCCCGTGGGTCGACTTGGACCCGCAGTCGGGCGTGGGCGCGGTCGATTGGCTGCCTGCTTTTGCTCTTCAATGTCTTCGTCGGTGATGTGCAGCGCCTCGCGAAGCTGGATCAACTCGCCTTCGCGCAAGTCGCGGAAATAGCCGCGCGGCATTTCGCCGAGCTGCAACGGGCCGATGCGCGTGCGAACAAGCTGCAGCACCGGATAGCCGACCTCCTCAAACATGCGGCGCACGATCCGGTTGCGGCCCTCATGAATGATGATGCGCACGACGGTGCCATCTTCGACGTTGCGGATTGGTCGCACCATCTCCGGTTGGGTGCGCTCTCCGTCAACGATGATGCCGCGTCGCAACCGCTCCAGCGCTGCAGGCGGTGGATGTCCGTCCAGCAGAGCCTCGTACTCTTTGTCGATCATGTAGCTGGGATGCATGACGCGATGGGCGACCAGCCCATCATTCGTGAGCAGCAGAAGCCCTTCGGTCTGACGATCCAGCCGACCAACCGGCACGATGCGCTCGCTCGTCTGAACGAGGTCCATGACCGTGTTTCGGCCACGCTCGTCGGAGGTGGTCGTGATGTAGCCGCGTGGCTTGTTCAGCAAGATATAGCGATGCCGCTGGGTTGGGATGATCTTCCCGTCGACCTCAATTTTCTGCGTCGCCGCATCCACTCGTGTGCCGAGCTCGGTCACGACCTGCCCATCGACGCGAACACGACCCTCGACGATGAGCACCTCGGCTTTTCGCCTCGATGCAATACCGGCAGCTGCAATGACACGCTGCAGTCGTTCCATGCGCTCCCGTTCCTCCAGCCGTCAGGCCGCTCGGCGATGATGCAGGCTACCTGCCGCACCACTTACCGAGTATACGGGCAACCGCGCAATAACCCTTCCGCCAGTCGAAAACTCGACGATTCCGACCCACGGTGTCGATGCGTCCGTCTCGCCTTCCAATTCCCAGGTGATGGCTTCGAACTGTTCGCGAGTCATCAGCGTCGTGCGACGCACCTTAAACGTCAGTCCTTCGGACGCCAGTGCGTCGGTAGCACCCGCCGACGCTGTGCCAATGCCCAGAGCTGCCCAGTGATAGTTGGCATCGATGGCACCCATCATCTGCATCGTGTCGGCATAGCGGTCACTGCTGCCCAGCACAACAGTGACGATCCGGTTATCACCACGCCAGAACCCGGTGATCAGGCATTGGCCGGCTGCATCTTCAGTACCGGTCTTGATGCCGAACACGTCGTCTTCAGTCACGAGCTGATTCGAGCTGTAGATATCCCAGCTCCGTGCGTTCGGTCCGTCTGCCGTCATGGTGAAGCTCGGAGTGCCGACTATTGCCAACAGCAGTTGATCACTGAGCAGCGCTTCGGTCGCTCGCACCAGATCTCGCGCCGACGCGTAATTGTTCGCCGGATCGTCCATGCCGACCGGATTGGAGAAGCGCGATTGCGTCATGCCGTGGGCAGCCGCGAACGCATTCATCTCGTCTACGAATCGTGCCACCGGGTCTGCTGATGCTGGATCCAGCACGAGCCCGGCAGCCCGAGCGACGGCCAGCGCCGCGTCACCACCGGATGGCAGCAGGACGCCGAAGAGCAGGTCATGAACCGAAACGACATCACCTTCGATCAGCCCGGCGGTTGAGTACACGGTTGGATCGAGCAGGTCGCTCGCCTGGATTGTCACTTGCTGATCGGGAGCCAGAATCGCTATTGCAACAAGCGCCGTCACGATCTTCGCCGTACTGGCGGGTGGCAAGCTGACATCCGCGTTAACGGCGTACAGCTCAATACCGGTCGTCAGATCCACGGCAATTGCGCCCGCGGCTGTCAGGCCGACATCGCCGACCAATGCGGCGCTACGTGGTGAACCGCTACTGGCTGGGTTCGGGCGCGCCGTCGCCACGCCGGTCGACGCGATAAGCAAAGCGATGACGATGGGAATGATGATGCGACGCAGACTCAACGACGATCCTGACAGAATGCGGCCAGAGTGGCCACCGAACACCGATCGTGGGAAAGTATAGGGAACTCGGCTAGTGAAGTTGCTCCATCGCCCATTTCGAGAGTACGCTTCCGCAGTCCGACAGAGAGGAGTCACCGCCAGCATCATGAGCGTCCCACCTGCCCAACACCGACACGTTCGTTCAGTTATTGACGAGCTACACCCATACCATCCGGTCGAATCCCCGCAGGATCTCGCCGAACGGCTGCGCATGCCACTCGATCAGATCGTCAAGCTCGATTCCAACGAGAATCCGTATGGCTGTTCGCTGCGCGTTCAAGAAGCGCTCGCCAGCTTCGATCGCTATCACTATTACCCGGATGCCCAGGCGCGCCGAACACGTGAGCGGCTCGCCGCCTACGCCGGCGTCTGCGCCGACAAGATCATCGTCAGCAACGGCTCCGACGAGATCATCGACCTGATCTTTCTGACGACGCTCGATGCCGGAGACGAAGTCATCCTGCCAACGCCGACGTTCGGCGTCTATCGGGCGCGTGCCGAGTTGTTTGGTGGCACAGCGGTTGAAGTGCCGCGCGACGAGTCGTTCGACCTCAATGTCGACGCGATGCTTGCTGCGATCACCGAGCGCACGAAATTGATCGTAGTTACCAACCCGAACAACCCGACCGGCAACATGGCCACGACGCAGGACATCGTCCGGCTGCTGCACACTGGTGTGCTCGTCGTCGTTGACGAGGCCTACTACGAGTTCGCCGGCAAGACGGTCATGCCGCTCACTGGCGAGTTTGACAATCTCATTGTTCTGCGGACGTTCTCGAAGTGGGCTGGGCTGGCGGGCATGCGACTCGGGTATGCGGTGTTCCCGTTGGACGTTGCCAAGCAACTCTGGAAGGTCAAACCGCCGTTCAATGTCAATGTCGCGGCGCTTGTCGCCGCCGAAGCGTCGCTCGACGACGTTGACTATCTCTATTCAACGATCGAGCGCATTCGCTCCGAGCGAAGTCGGCTGCTCCGCCAATTGCGACGGCAGGACCTGCTGACACCGTATCCGAGCCAGGCCAACTTCCTGCTCTGTCACGTCGATCGCGGCGACGCGCACGACATTCACCTGCGCCTTGCAGATCGCGGAGTCATGGTTCGCGCCTATAGTGATCCGGTGTTGCGTGATTACCTGCGCATCTCAGTCGGCCGGCCCGAAGACACAACACGGTTGCTGACTGCGCTCCAGAATATAGGCGCGCATGTCTGAGCGTCGTGGGCGGGTGACTCGCCAGACCGCCGAAACGCGAGTGGCGCTCAACCTGCTTCTTGATGGCACCGGGCAGAGCGATGTCCGGACCGGTGTCGGGGCGCTCGACCATTTCCTCACCCTGTTCGCGCGGCACGGTCTCTTCGATCTTGTTGTCGACGCCGACGGCGACCTTGCGGTCGATGCCCACCATACCGTCGAAGATGTCGGCATCTGTCTCGGGCAGGCAATCCGGCAGGCGCTCGGCGACCATCAAGGCATCCGCCGCACCGCGGACGTTGCCGTCCCGATGGACGAGGCGCTGGCGCACGTCGCAATCGACTGCGGCGGTCGCTCGTATTATGTCCAGAATGGGAAGTTCAGCCAGCCTCAGATCGGGCAGCTGGAGACCGACCTCGTCCGGCACTTCTTCGATTCTCTGACTCGTGAGGCGCGCATCAACATGCACGTCGTTACGCTCTACGGCAGCAATGCGCATCATGAAGTTGAGGCCGTGTTCAAGGCGTTTGCCCGCGCGCTGGACGCCGCAACGCGCATTGACGAGCGGCTCAATGGCCGCGTCCCGTCGACAAAAGAGCACATCGAAGGGGCTACTTCGTCGCGGACCTGATCGCCTCGCGCTGTCGCTCGATCAGCATTTCGATCGCATTGCCGGCTGCCGCTAGCATCTCGTCCAGATGACTGCGCGAGAACGGGCGTCCCTCCGCCGACCCTTGAACTTCCACGAACTCACCGGCCGCATTCATGACCACGTTGGAGTCGACCTCAGCCCGTGAGTCCTCGCTGTAATCCAGATCGACGCGCACGTCTCCACCGACGACACCGACGCTGATGGCAGCGACCGGCGACCGGAACGGCAGCGCCTTGATCTGGCCGGTTGAGACAAGGTGCTGGCCAGCCAGGGCGAGCGCGTCAAATCCGCCGGTGATTGCCGCCGTCCGTGTGCCGCCGTCTGCTTGCTGAACGACGCAATCGATCGTAATGGTCCGTTCGCCGAGCATGCGCATATCGACCGCCGCGCGCAACGATCGTCCGATCAGGCGCGAGATCTCCTGGCTGCGTCCCGAATTGATCGAACGATCCCACGAAATGCGCGTCGATGTTGAGCGCGGCAGCATCGCATACTCCGCCGTTACCCAGCCCTGCTGCTTGCCCTCCAGAAAGGGCGGCACGCGATTTTCGACTGAGGCCGTGCAGAGCACGACGGTGTCTCCAAACGCGATCGACGCCGATCCTTCAGCTGCCCGAACAATGCCCGTTTCGATGACAATCGGACGCGTATCCAGGTTCGAGCGCCCCACGCGAGACCGTCCTGCGCTCACTGCTGCTCCTTCCGAAGTTCTTCCACAAGCTCACGGATTTTGATGCGGCGCTCCGCCAGCCGAGCCTCGTAGCCGCGCTGAGTTGGATCGTAATACTCGCGCCCGGCCAGGTTGTCCGGCAGATGCGTCTGTGCCGAGACGCCGGTATCGAGATCATGGGCGTACTCATAGCCCTTGCCATATCCGATACCGCGCATCAGACCGGTAACGGCGTTGCGCAAGTGCATTGGCACCGGATCATTGCGCGTATTCTCCACGTCAGCACGCGCTGCCCCATAGGCCCGATAGACGGCGTTGCTCTTGGGCGCAAGCGCCAGGAAGATCGTCAGTTCGGCCAGCGCCAGCGCGCCCTCGGGCATGCCGAGGAAGTGGACCGCCTGCTGTGCAGCCACCGCCAGGGTCAGCGCCTGCGGGTCCGCCAGCCCGATGTCCTCGCTGGCGACGCGCATCAGGCGGCGCGCCAGATAGAGCGGATCGTCGCCGCTCTCCAGCATCCGTGCCAGCCAATAGACCGAGGCATCCGCATCCGAATCGCGAATGGACTTGTGCAGCGCCGAGATCGTGTCGAAGTGTCCTTCGCCATCGCGGTCGTAGGTTGCTGCCCGTCGTTGTGCCGCGTCCATCACCATCTGACGCGAGATCGCCCGGACATCATCGCCGGTGCCAACCGAGGCCATCTCCAGTGTGTTCAGCGCAAAACGCGCATCGCCGTTCGCCAGATTGATGAGCGCATAGAGCGCGTCATCATCAATCGTCAGCTCTTCCGAACCAAGGCCGCGCTCGGTGTCAGCGAGCGCACGCAACACGATTTCGCGAATGTCATCGTCGGTGAGTGACGACAGCACCACGACGCGGGAGCGCGAAAGCAGCGGCGCGTTGACCTCGAACGATGGATTCTCGGTCGTCGCACCGACCCGGATGACAGTGCCAGCCTCAACATACGGCATGATCGCGTCCTTCTTAGCCTTGTTGAAGCGGTGAATCTCGTCAATGAACAGCAGCGTTCGCTGGCCGTTCATACCCAGTCGGTCAGACGCTTCCCGGACAGCCGCGCGCAGATCGGCGACGCCGGACGAAACAGCCGACACGGCGATGAAATGGGCGCGAGTCTGGTTGGCGATCAACCGTGCCAGCGTCGTCTTACCTACACCCGGCGGACCCCAGAGGATGATCGACGACAGGCGATCACGCTCGATCGCTCGTCGCAGGACACTCCCCGGGCCGAGCACTTCCTGCTGGCCAACGTACTCGTCCAACGTCTTCGGCCGCATGCGCGCGGCGAGCGGACCCAACCGCCCGAGGTGTGCCTGCCGGTTTGCCTCAAACAGGCTCATGGACTCGCCCGACGTCGGCGTCGGCAATCTCCGCTTCTAGCGCAGCAATGCGAGCCTCCAGGTCTTCGATACTACGGACGTTCAGTTCGACCATATCCTCGCGCAGCTCTTCGAGCCGGTCGAGCAACAGCAGGCGGTCGTAGGACGGATCATTCTTCATCGGTACCTCGTTCAGGCTGGCAGCGATCAGGACATCACGACAACAAGCGCAAACAGGCCACAGTCAAGCCTGCGTACTGCAACGCTGCGGCAGGATTCAGGCGCTTCAGCAGGCTGGCACGCGTGATGAGCGCATAGCCGAGCAGCACGCTGCCAATCACCGCGCCAGTCCACCATCCGGCCGGAGGCCAGTAATAGAGCGGCCAGGCAAGCTCGGCAGCCGCGATCGCGCCAACCAACGCATACGCCTGTCGACGCAGCGGATAGGTTGGTATGCCATCGTGAACCTGGAGCAGGATCAGCGCCGATGCGATGAACACCGTCGGGGCGGTGAAGAGCAGCCGAGCCTGGTATTGCAGCAACGCCGCGATCACAACGTAGGCGACAATCAGGCTCATGCCAACGTGAACCAGCAACAACGGATCATCGCCGGGACCGTCGGCCGAGACCACCTCACGTATGCTCAGTGACGCGAACGTGCCCGACGCGGCGACCACCGCAGCCATCACGATCACCGGAGCCGTGTGATACCGCGCGACAAGCAACGCCGACGCAATCAACAGCATCGACGGAAGGATCCAGGCAGTCGGCAGGGGCGGGTATGGCGTATAGCCCAATGGACGACGATCGTACAAGCAGTGCACCTGCCAGCCGAGCCCGATGGCAGCGAGCAGTGTCAGCACGAAAAACAGCCTCGCACCGCTATCGATTAGCGGCACGTCAAGGATCGAGGGACGCGCATGGCGCGCATAGAAGCCCAGAGCCAACGCCAGGACCCCGGCCGCCGCGGACAACGCCATGGCCGGCGGGATTGTTAGTTGCGGAGGCGGTATCGACCGTCTATGCATCGTCGATCCCCGCTGCCTGCAACGCGCGTAGAATATCGCGTTCGCTGATCGCACCTCGGCGTAGCACTTTGAACTTTGCAGCGGTCGCGTCAACAACGGTCGACGCCGGCCCGTCACCAGAGCGACCGCCGTCCACGACAAAGGCCACCCGATCACCGAGGCGTTCGCGTACTTCTTCTGCCGTCCGGGCCTCGGGACCGCCAGAGCGGTTCGCGCTCGTGACGGCGAGCGCCCCGCCCGCCGCCCGAATGACCGCCAGCGCCAACGGATGATCCGGCATGCGCAGTCCAACCGTATCGCCGCCGCGCGTGACTTCCGTCGGCACGTCCTCGTTGGCCGGCACGACGATCGTCAACGCGCCGGGCCAGAATGCATCAGCAAGCACACGAACAGCATCCGATATGTCAGGCGAAAACCGGGCAACGTCGGCCGGTCCGGCGACGAGGATTGGTAACGCCTTATCCCCGGAGCGACCTTTGATGGCGTAGATCCGGCGCAGCGCGTCGCGTCGATGCAGCGACGCAGCCAGCCCGTACACCGTATCGGTCGGTATCGCGATGACGCCGCCGCTCTCGAGCGCTTCGAGCGCATCTGCAATGCGGGGGTCAGCAGCGCCATTCCCAACGTCTGATTCATCGGCTGGACGAGCGGACATCATTCCTCCACCGCCATGTCGGCGTTTCTACAACTGCGCCTTTATCTGGCGGGCGAGTTCACGTCCGATGCCTTCGACTGCCGCGATGTCGTCCTCCGACGCCTCACGAATCCGCTTGACACTGCCAAACGCCTGAATCAGCGCCTTCTTGCGCTTCGGGCCTACCCCGCGCAAGTCATCGAGCGCGGAACGAATGGCCGCCCGCTCGCGCTTCTGGCGAAGGACCGACACGGCAAAACGGTGTGCTTCGTCGCGCACGCGCTGCACGAGATAGAGCGCCTGCGAGTCACGGTCCAGAACAACAGGCCACGACTGCCCCGGCAGGAACAGCTCTTCGTTCTCCTTTGCCAACCCAACGATCTGCGAACTGAAACCGACTTCGGTAAGCGCTTCGATCGCTGCGTTCAGCTGCCCCTTGCCGCCGTCGATGATGACCAGATCAGGTTGACGCGCCCACGATTCGGTGTCTGGTTCAGTCGCCAGGCGCCGGAAGCGTCGCCCGACGACTTCCTTCATTGCAGCAAAGTCGTTCTGCCCCTCAACACTCTTGATCGAGAAGCGCCGGTAGTCGCTCTTCTTCGGCTTGCCGC
Source organism: Thermomicrobiales bacterium (assembly GCA_023954495.1). Taxonomy (NCBI): domain Bacteria; kingdom Pseudomonadati; phylum Thermomicrobiota; class Thermomicrobia; order Thermomicrobiales; species Thermomicrobiales bacterium. Next base: position 25,104 of record JAMLIA010000037.1, read on the forward strand.
CCTCGAACACGACCATGGATGCCACCATGTTCGTACCTTGCAGTGTCGATATATCGAAGCACTCGATTCGCCGCGGCAGGTCCGGCAACTCCAGCGCATCCGCCAGCTCGGTCAGCGCAGCCGTCATCCGCTGCTCGTCATTCAGCCAGCGCAGGCGCGTCTGCTCGAAGTTCTCGGCGGCGCTCTTGGCCACCATCTCGACCAGCCGGCGCTTCTCGCCCCGCTGTGGCACCGTCAGCTTCACCCGACCGCCGCGTCGCTCGGCGAGCCAGCCACGCAGGATCTCATCATCGCCCGGCAGGTGCTCAACGATCAACTCGTTCGGCACAACAGCAGCATCCAGATAGAACTGCGAAATGAAGCTGGCGATAATTTCGGAGGGCAGGTCGTCAATCCGTGAGCCGGACATGACGAAGTGCTCGGACCCCAGGATCTTGCCATTTCGAATCATCGCCACCTGCACGACCGCGTCGCCGCCAGGTGACTGATACACAGCGATAACATCGGCATCGTCACCTCTGCTGGAGACAATCTTCTGGCGTTCGAGGACATGCTCGATCGCCGAGATCTCATCGCGCAGCTTTGCGGCGCGTTCGAAGTCCAGATCCTCGGCCGCCCGCTCCATGCGATCGCGCATCTCCGGTAGCAGATCTTCGCCGCGTCCCTGCAGGAACAGCGCTGCGCCTTCAACCGCAGCAGCGTACTCCTCCCGCGAGGCAGCGCCGATGCACGGCCCCAGGCAGCGCCCCATGTGGAAATACAGGCACGGCCTCGGCGCGTCGCCGGTGATGGTGATATCGCACGGACGATACGGAAACAGGCGGTTCAGCAGGTCGAGCGTACGGTGGACTGACCCAGCCGACGTGTACGGCCCGAAGTAGCGTCCGCCGTCCTGAACGATCCGGCGGGTTGAGATGACACGCGGCCACTCTTCGTTCGTGATCTTGATGTAGGGGTAGGTCTTATTGTCCTTGAGCCGGACGTTGTAATGCGGCTGAAAGCGCTTGATCAGCTCGTTCTCGAGGATCAGCGCCTCGCTGGCGGTGTCAGTCCGGATGACATCAAAGTCGACGATGTGGCTGACAAGCTCGCGCGTCTTCGGATCCGGGTGTCGGCTCTCCTGAAAATAGGAGCGCACGCGCGAGCGAAGTGATGCCGCCTTGCCGACGTAGATCACGTCCCCGGCAGCGTTCTTCATCAGGTACACGCCCGGGTCGGTAGACAGGGCGGACAGGCGGTCGGCAAAGCGCGTACTCATACCGTAATTGTACCGTCATAGCCAAGTCACCCGGCCCACCAACCTTGACCCTGAGTCAGCGTCCGGGCATACTGTACGTACACCTCGGTCCGGAGGTGATCTCGGCGTTGTATCGCGTCGGATACACTTGTGTGTTCGAGATTGCCACGGATCGTGAGAGAAGGCCGAATCGACATGCAGAGCCGCGAAATACGACAGAAGTTCGTTGAGTTCTTTGCCGAGCACGGGCACCTCAATGTGCCCTCGTCATCGCTCATTCCGCACAACGACCCGACCGTCCTGCTAACGACCGCCGGGATGCAGCAAATGACGCCCTATTTCCTCGGAATCGAGCAGCCGCCGGCTTTGCGCATGACCTCGGTTCAGAAGTGCTTCCGCACGGTCGACATCGACGAAGTTGGCGATGAGAGCCACAGCACCTTCTTTGAGATGCTCGGCAACTTCTCGGTTGGCGATTACTTCAAGCGTGACGCAATCCGCTATGCCTGGGATCTCCTGACCGTCGTTTACGAGATTGCGCCTGAACGACTGCGAGTCACAATTCGCCCCGATGACGACGAAGCTCGCCAGCTCTGGATGGATGTCGTCAATTTGCCAGCCGATCGGATCCATGAAGATCCGTCGAACACCTGGGGACCAGTCGGCGACACCGGACCGTGCGGACCAGACAGCGAGATCTACGCCGACCGCGGCCCGCAATACGGTTGCGGCGAGCCGGACTGCGGCCCGAACTGCCCGCGCTGCGACCGCTGGATGGAGCTCTGGAACCTCGTCTTCATGCAGCAGTTCAAGGAGCCGGATGGTTCGCTCCGCGAGCTGGAGCGCAAGAACATCGACACCGGCATGGGCCTGGAGCGCATCTCGCTCATCTTGCAGGATGCGCCGACGATGTACGAAACCGACCTGCACCGCCCGACAATCGAACGCGCCGCCAGCATTGCCAACGTCACCTACGGTGCAGACGAGCGCATCGACCGCTCATTGCGCGTCATCAGCGACCACGTTCGTGGGGCGACGTTTCTCATCATGGATGGCGTGCTCCCGGGCAACGAGGGACGCGGCTACGTCCTGCGGCGCATCCTCCGGCGCGCCGTCCGGCATGGTCACGCGGCTGGTATCGAGCGACCGTTCCTCGTCGAGATCGTCGACGCGATCATGGAAAACTACCGCGACTTCTACCCGGAGATGGTCTCGCGAGCCGACACGATTCGGCGCGTCGTAGCCAACGAAGAGCAGTCCTTTTCCCGCACGCTCGCAAATGGCATGGCCCGATTTGGTGATGTCATCGAGCAGCTTCGGGCATCAGGCGGCTCGACGATCTCCGGCGAAGATGCGTTCCGTCTGTATGACACGTTCGGGTTCCCAATCGAGCTAACGGCGGAGCTCGCTGCTGACGCGGGAGTCGAACTCGACAGCGACGGTTTTAGCGCCGCGCTGGATGAATCGCGTGCGCGCAGTCGGCAGCATCTGGCGACGTTCGCCGATTCCTCGCGCGACCGCACCCAGCTCTACGCGGCAGCCACGGTCGGCGCTGTCGAATTCCTTGGTTACGAAACCAACAGCGCGTCCGGCACGGTTGCCGATATATTCGGCGGCGACGCTGCTGTCGAGCAACTCGACGCCGGGCAGGCCGGCGAGCTGGTGCTTGATCGCACGCCGTTCTATGGCGAGTCCGGCGGTCAGGTTGGCGACACCGGTGCGATCACGACCGAGACCGGTGTCTTCCAGGTGCACGACACACAGCGCCCGTCGCCAACGCTCATCGTCCACATTGGCGAGGTAAGCGAGGGCTTCATTCAGCGCGGGCAAACTGCGCAAGCCGTCGTCGATGCCGACCGCCGCAACGCGATCCGCCGCAACCACACGGCGACGCACGTTCTCCATCGCGCGTTGCGCATGATCCTCGGCGAGGATACACACCAGGCTGGGTCGCTCGTGGCTCCGGATCGTCTGCGCTTCGACTTCACCAGCGCAACGCCACTCGGTCCCGAAGGCATCCAGCGCGCAACCCGGATCGCCAACGACGTCCTGCTCAGCAACGACCAGGTGACAACCGATGTCATCCCATACGACGAAGCTGTCGCGCGCGGCGCAATGGCGCTGTTCGGCGAGAAATACGGCGATGTCGTTCGCATGGTCTCGATCGGCGACTTCTCGCGCGAGCTGTGCGGCGGCACACACGTCGCCCAGGCATCGGAGATCGGGCCAATCGTCGTTCTCAGCGAGTCGTCGATCGGCTCAGGCGTGCGCCGCATCGAGGCACTGACAGGACGTGCAGCGTTGGAGCATTTGCAGCAGCTACAGCAGGTCGCGAACGATGCGGCTCGGTTGCTGCACGTACCTGCCGAATCGCTGGCAGACCAGCTTCGCGACCTGCAAGCCGAGCTACGCGACCGCGACCGCACGATCGACGAGCTACGCCTGGCGTCAGCGACATCCAACATCGACAGCATGCTCAGCGCAGTCACGGACGCCAACGGCGTGCCGGTACTCGCGACCCGCGTTTCGGCCGACGATCGCGACACGATGCTGCAGATCGGCGACCGCCTGCGTGACCGACTCGGTTCGGGCGTGATCGTCCTCGCCAGCGTGATCGACGACAAGCCCGCGCTCGTCGCGATGGTGACCAAAGACCTGACCGGCAACGGCATCAGTGCCGGGAAGATCATTCAGGAGATCGCTCCAGTTGTTGGTGGGCGGGGCGGTGGACGACCCGAAATCGCCAACGGCGGTGGAACAGACGCAAGCCGGCTTGATGAGGCGCTTGGTGCCGTCGCGGCAGCAGTGATTCGTCAGGTCAACGGATAGGAACCGCTGCACAACTCGCAGACGGCTCGTCCGTGTGCTCACGCGGCGGTTCCCTGACAGGGGAGAGTTATGGCTGCTCGGCACACTGACTATGTCACCGTTTCCCGGACTGACGACCTGATTGAGGTCGAGCGG
>JAMLIA010000038.1 GCA_023954495.1 Thermomicrobiales bacterium
CGGGGTCAGATTCTGGCGCATCAGTGGATCGACAATGGGCCGGGTTGGGCCGTTTGTCGGCTGGCGACCTCGGAGGAAGTCCTCAGACTCAATCCCGATCTGTCACAGATTCCGAAGGCCATGATCGGTGTTATTGGCGCGTACCCGGACGGCTCGGAGCACGCGTTCGAGATGCGTACATTCGCTCCGGCGCTCGGCGTTCCAGAGGACCCCGTTTGCGGTTCGATGAACGCTTCAGTCGGCCAATGGCTGTTCCGCACTGGCGCGGTAACCGACGGGTACCGGGTGTCTCAGGGTTCACGACTCGGTCGCGCAGGAGACATCACGATTACGTCAGGTGAACACGGGACGATCTGGGTTGGTGGCGTGACAACGACGCTGTTTCGGGGCGAAGCAATCATCTGATTCACGCCTCCGCTACACATTTGAACGGAGTATAGATGCAAACCGAAAGCACGATGCGGGTGCAGCAATTCCTGGACGAACGCCAAACCGGCCTGCAGATCCTCTACCCCGATGGCGACACCGCGACCGTGCAGTCGGCGGCGGCGACGCTCGGCGTCGAGCCCGGCCAGATCGCCAAGACGCTGGCAGTACGGGCCGGACACGAGCGCTTTCTCCTCGTCATGAGCGGCGACGCCCGGCTGGACAACGCCAAGTTCCGCGCGCGATTCGGGAGCAAGCCGCGCATGCTCTCGGCCGACGATGCGCATGAGCTCACCGGCCAGCCGGTCGGAGGTGTCGGACCGTTCGGGCACCCTGCGCCTGTTGATGTGTTTTGTGATGAGTCGTTGCAGAAATACGATGTCATCTATCCGGCAGCCGGAAGCTCTGCAAGCGCTGTGCGGGTGACGCCGACACAACTGGCCGACCTGACGTCGGCTACCTGGGTGGACGTGGCGCGTGACACGGCGAGCGCAAACGCGAGCAGCGCGTAGCGTCTGGACCGCTCGGCCTGACTGCGCGCCCGCCTGGATTCACATGAATAACGAGTACCCCCAAGGGGATTCGAACCCCTGCTCTCCTCCTTGAAAGGGAGGCGTCCTAGGCCACTAGACTATGGGGGCCTGCAAGACGACCCAAGAATATCACAGCAATATTGCTGACTGGTTGCCCGGGATTAGAAAGTTACGACGATCAGGGCAACGGTCGCTAGCGCGAACGACGTGCAGGCGACCGGTGCGATCCGGGCATCCTGCTGGTTCCAGCGCTGCAATTGCCAGAAACCGAATCGCCCTTCCGGCAGCGCCAGAAGCGCGGTCAGTGTCAACAGTGTCATCGCCAGGCGAAGCATCGCCCCGTCCATCTGGCGGAATTCGATAAACCCTCCGGGCAGGCGCGCAAACAGCGCTGCAATCCAGAGTATTGCGTGGGTCAACACCCAGGTGAGGAATGCGAAGGCAGTGGCGACGATCGGGATCCAGCTCGTTGCGACCAGCAGGATCGTTGCACTGGCGGCCAGCACCACCAGGCTGCCGGCGGCGACGTTGGCCGGAATAGATGCCAGCGAGAACGTGCCGGTGGAGGCCGCCAGTGCCGGTGCGGTCACAAGCGCGATGATTGACGTTGCGGCGACTGGCGCGATGATGACGGCTGCCAATCCTCGATAGCGTGATGTCAAGCGCAACGACAGGATCAGTGCGGCAGTCGCCAGGATGCTGAGCTGAAACGACAGGCTGCTGAATGCGGCTGGATCGGCAGCAATCATCAGCGCAGCGGCCAGCGCGATGAGCGTTGGTCCGTGGGCTGGACGTCCAAGCTGCCGTGCAACGATGACAAAGCCGGCCATGATCGCCGCCCGGACGACCGGCGCGTCGGATCCAACCAGCCAGACGTACGCTGCGAGTGCCAGAATCTCGGCACTGACCCACATTCGCCCGCGACGGCCGAGCGCCAGGACCAGCGCGCCCACGGATGCAACAACGAGCGTAACGTTCCAGCCGCTGACGGCTGTGATGTGTGAGAGACCGGCGTGTCGGACTGCATCAGCGTCGCGGGTGGTCATGGCTGAGTCATCGCCATTGATCAGGCCGAGCGCGAGTGCGCCTTCGGATCCGCCGATACGTTGCCGAATCGTGCGATCGAGCCAGTCTCGGAGGCGCGCGCGTGACGCTTCGAGCCCGGTTGCCCGTTGCGCGACGGTGACCGACGAGGCATACAGATAGTCGGCATCGAGACCCCTGACACGCGCAGCGACGTTGATCTCATCACCTCGATGGAACCTTGGGTGCGCGTCAGCGTACAGCCGCGAAGTTCGGCTGACGCCGTGCGTGTCAACCCAGCGAACGGTGGCGCTAAGACCGCGGCTGGTCTGCTTCGGATCCGAGGTGACCTGCGCGGAAGTTGTTATTTGAACACGTCCGACATATGGAGGGACTGGCTCTGGCTGATTACGATAGCCGGCGGCCATGCCAATCGCTGTGCTGACCATGAGGCACAGCGCCAGTGCTCGTGCCGTGGAAGTGGTGATGACCACAATCACGAGCAGGCCGACCATAAGGAAGACTGCGTATAGCGGCAAGTCGGCAATCGCCAGGCGGACGCCGACGATGATGCCGAGCGCGACGATGATTCCCATCGCTACGGCCCGACAGTCACCAGCGGACGCAAGATCTCGACGATGCGTTCGGAGATCCCGCGGATCGCGACGAGCTGATCGATTGACGTGAATGGCCCATTTGTGGTGCGGAATTCGATGACCCGCTCGGCGATCTTTGGCCCGATCTCCGGTAGCTCCTCCAATTGCGCTGCAGTGGCGCTGTTGATATCAATCAGACCGGTCGACATAGCGGACTCATTGGTTGTTGCGGGGGTGTTGGAGGTGGGCCGCGGGGTCGGACGGGCAATCGGCACGATCACCTGCTCGCCGTCGGCCAGCACCGCCGCGAGCTGCAGCTGCTCGGCATCGCCGTCGCGCGATGCACCGCCGGCAGATTTGATCGCGTCGGCTGTCCGACTGCCGCGATCAAGCGTATAGATGCCCGGCTCGGCGACCTCGCCGCCAACATAGACACGGATGATTGATGCGTCTGGTGCCTCGTGGACGGTCAGGACAACAGACGCGTTGGACCGAGCACGAAGTGCCGAGACAACGAGCGCAACGACAACCGCGCCCAGGGCGACGCCGATCATGGCTGCCCGGGCGAGCATGCTCCATTGCAGGCGCTGCGGTTCTTCCACGGCTGCGCACTCCGTACTGAAATATCTATGTCAAGCGGCATCATAGCGCAGCTTGCTTATACTGTCATGCACGGAACGGCCACGCGGAAACGCGGTTGGCCCGTTCTTGTTTGCGCTGTTGAAGTCACACGCGAATTGAGATGTCATGTCGCTTGCTCACCTGTTGCCACTCTTCACCGACATCACCCTGCCGGAATTGGATCGGTCCGTCGGGGCTGTGCGCTGGATGACGGATGCGCTGTCGGCGTCGGCCAGGGCTGCGGCGATCGCGGCACTCGCAGAACGGACACGTCGACCGATCCTCGTGCTGGTCTCGCGGCAGGAAGTCGCAGACACACTCGTGGCGAACCTGGGCCAACTTCTGCCACTGAATGCTGCGCCACTCGTCTGGTCGGTGGCGGACCCCCTGCCGTACGAGCAGATGCCCCACGACCCCGGCCTGTCGGCCCAGCGATCGGTCGTGCTGGGAAAGCTGTCGGATTCGGCGGGCGCGGCGCATCCACCGGTGGTCGTTGCGACTGCGCGCGCGCTGATGACATCAATTCGCGCACCGCAGACATTTGGCCGCGACATCATCCACCTGGCCGTCGGTGATCGGATTGACGACGCCGGGTTGGTGCGGCGACTCGTCGGTGCCGGGTACGTTCATGAACCGCAGGTCGAAGGGCCGGGCACGCTGTCGCGACGCGGTGGAATTCTGGACATCTTCACACCCGGCTCAAATGATGCCGTTCGCATCGAGCTGTTTGGCGACGAGATCGACAGCATTCGTCGCTTCGATCCGCTGACGCAGCGATCGACGGAGCGCATTTCGCAGGTGACGATCTTACCGCCGATCGAGTACGACCTCAGCGACAAGGCATCTGCACTGGATCGCCTCGCGCAGCTCGACAGGACGCCACTCCGCGAAGAAGTCAACGACGAGTGGGAACGGCTTATTGCGCTGCTCGATGCGGAAGCGATCCCGCCCTCTATTGATCTGCTCGCATCGTTCTTCCCGCATAACGACTTGTCGCTGCTCGACTATTTGCCGCGTGAATCGGTCGTCATCACGCTTGATGTGCAAGCGATCCGATTGCAGTTCGAGCAGGTCGATTTGCAGGCTGGAGAGGTGCGCAATGCACTGGAGCTGGCCGGTGAGATTCCTGTTGACTTGCCGGTGCCGTATCAACGCGGCGAGAACCTGCGTGAATCGATCGCGCGCTTCCCGGTCTGGGAGATCGGTGGTGCGGACGAGGACGCGGCACTGGTTCCAACTGGTGCGTCGTTTTCTGATCCACCGCTGTTCGGTGGTCGCATCGACCTGCTGATTGAGCAGTTGCGCCGCGAGTTGGCCAACGGCCAGCGAATTGTTCTGGCGACCGAGCAGAGCGAACGGCTGCGCGAGCTGCTCGACGAGGCCGGCATGTACCCACGGACGTTCAAGCGCGGTGCCGGTGGGGCATCGACTCCGCCAGCACCCGGCACGATCGACGTGATTCACGCGGCGCTGACGCTCGGATTCCGCTATGAACCGGCGAAGCTGCTTGTCCTCAGCGATCTGGAGCTGTTCGGCACGCGCAAGCTGGTGCGGGCGCAGGCGCGTCCGGTGGCGCGCAAGCCGCGACACGTGCGGCAGTTTCGTCCCGGCGCGTACGTCGTCCACGTTGAGCACGGCGTCGGGACGTTCAGCGGGCTGGTGCGGCTTGATCTGTCGGGCGTCGAGCGCGAGTACCTGCAGGTTGACTACGCCGGCGGCGATCGGCTGTATGTGCCGGTCGACCAGTCGGACCGTCTGACGCCGTATGAGAGCCCCGCCGGTGAGCCGCGCATCACGCGGCTGTCGTCGGCCGAGTGGGCCAAGACGACGAGCCGGGTGCGCCGGGCAGTGCGCGAGATGGCCTGGGAGCTGCTGCAGCTCTACGCCGCGCGTGAGGCAGCCGAGGGACACCAGTTTCCTCCTGATTCGGTCTGGGATGCCGAGTTGTCAGATTCGTTCCCGTTCCGTGAAACGCCAGAGCAGGACAAGGCGATTCAGGATGTCAAGGGCGACATGGAGTCGCTGCGTCCGATGGATCGGCTCGTTTGTGGCGATGTCGGCTACGGCAAGACCGAGGTCGCGCTGCGAGCTGCGTTCAAGGCGGTGAACGACGGGATGCAGGTCGCGATCCTGGTTCCGACGACGATCCTCGCGCTCCAGCACTTCAACACGTTCCGCGAGCGACTGGCTGCCTTTCCGGTGCGCGTCGAGATGCTGTCGCGCCTGCGTAGCAAGGCCGAGCAAGCGCAAATCGTTCGAGGTGTTGCTGACGGCAGCGTCGATATTGTGATTGGCACGCACCGTCTGCTGCAAAAGGACGTCGAGTTCAAGAATCTCGGATTGCTCGTCGTCGATGAAGAGCAGCGCTTCGGTGTGCGGCACAAGGAGCACGTCAAGCGCATGCGGTCGTCGGTCGATGTGCTAACGATGACAGCGACGCCGATCCCGCGAACACTTCACCTGGCGCTGTCGGGGTTGCGCGATCTCTCGCTGATCACGACGCCGCCGCGCGATCGCGTGCCGATCCGGACGTTTGTCACTGCAGCGGACGACTCGATCATCCGCGAGGCGATCTTGCGCGAGGTGGCGCGTGGTGGCCAGGTCTACGTCGTTCACAATCGCGTGCAGAGTATCTATCGCCTTTGCGAACGCTTGCAGGAGCTCATCCCGGAGGCGAGCTTTGGCGTCGCGCATGGGCAGATGGAAGAGCGCGAGCTCGAGCGGATGGTGCTGGCGTTCATCCGCCAGGAGTTTGACGTGCTGATCTGTACGACAATCATCGAATCTGGCGTCGACATCCCAAATGCCAATACGATCATCCTCGACAATGCGCACGCGCTGGGCCTGACGCAGATGTACCAGTTGCGGGGACGGGTTGGTCGGTCGACGAACCGTGCCTATGCCTACGTGCTCTATCCGCCAAACACTCCCCTGTCGGTCGAGGCACTGGAGCGTCTGGAAGCGATTCAGGAGGCCACCGAGCTCGGTGCTGGCTTCCAGGTCGCCATGCGCGACATGGAGATTCGCGGCGCGGGCAACATCCTTGGTGGCGAGCAGTCCGGGCACATAGCCGCAGTTGGCTTCGACCTGTATACGCGCATGCTGGCCCATGCTGTCGAAGAGATCCGGGCCGGTCATCCGATTGCCGAGCCGGAGGAAGTCTCACTCGATATCGCCGTCGAGGCTGGGATTCCGGATAGCTACGTTGCGGACGAGCAAGGGCGACTGGATCTGTACCAGCGTATTGCTGCGGCGAAGAACGAGCGCGGACTGATCGACCTGAACGCCGAATTGCGTGATCGATTTGGACCAGTGCCGGAGAGCACTGAGCTACTCTTCGATCTCGTCCGATTGCGGCAGCGCGCAAGCCGACTCGGATTGACGACGATTGTCGAACGCGACGGCGACATTCTGATTCGACCGGTGTTTGGCGGAAAGCTCAGTCAGCAGCATCTACGACGGGAACTCGGCAACGGTGTGCGTGTGACGCCGAACCAGATCCGTCTGCGGGTGGATGACGTGAGGCTGCCGCGACTCAGCGCGCTGAACTATGTGCTGGATGTCATTGCTCAGCGCCGGGCGAGCATGGCCGCTCAGGACTCGGAGGGGTCGGAGGAGTCCTCTTCGGCCAGCTCGGACAATATCGTTCGCGCGCGCTCGGCCTGATCTGCGCGAACCAGGATGTCGTGCTCGGCGAGCAGTGCTGGAGTGTAGGTGTGGCCAAGACCGCGCGCTCGGAGGGCGACGATGATGCCTTCGTCCTCCAGTACTTGCTTCCAGAGTTGCGCCACGATCTCGGATGGTGCTACGGCAGCGACGATGACGCGATCCGACGATTGATCTGACACGCTCACGACTCCCTCAAATAGACGACGGTCACGCCTTCGCCGCCTTCGTAGTGCGGTGGCGTCTCGTATTTCTCGACGAGCGGATGGCGGCGTACGACATCCTGCACAACCTCACGGAGCGCGCCGGTGCCCTTGCCGTGGACAATACGGACAAACGGCAGGCGCGAGAGGTAGGCATCGTGCAAATACTCATCGACGAGCTTGTCGACACCGGCGGCGCGCTGTCCGCGCAGATGCAGCTCGACGTTCACCTCGCGGCGTGGCGGGGGCATGGCTGGCGTTGCCCGGCGCTCGGGCTTGACGGCGCTTCTGAGCTTTCGAATCGAGCTCACCGGCTGACGTACCTTGAACGGACCCATCTGGACATCGACCTCGGCACCGTCTGGCGAAAAGCCGAGCACCTCGCCATCACCGCCAAGTGCCACCAGCTCGACGTGGTCGCCCACTGCGATCGGCGCGACTTTGGTCACGCGTGGTGGTCGACTGCGAGCAGTCTTCTTGACCGTCTTCGTCGCCTGATCGAGATCACGTCGGGCGGCCTCGGTCGTCGGCTTGACCTGTTCAGCGGCGACGCGTGTCGGCGTCTCGCGAATGCGGCGAATCGCCTGCCGCGCTTCGGCGAGCTCGCTTTCAACTGCCGCCAGCGCATCCCGACGGGCACTTTCGCGCTCAATCTCTGCTTCGGCGCGGTCTTGCTCAGCATCACGCCGCAGCGTCTCGGCAGCAATACGATGCTTCTCGGCCTCTCGACCTGCGGCTTCGGCTTGCGAACGCCGCTCGCGGATTTCGGCGAGCAATTCGTCAGCGCGCTCGACACTGGGATCAACGAGCGCGCGCGCACGGTCAATGACCCGGTCGGGCATGCCGAGCCGTCGGGCAATGGCGAGCGCATTGGACTGTCCCGGAATGCCGACGATCAGACGGTAAGTCGGTGACAGCGTCTTGAGGTCGAACTCAACGCTGCCGTTCTCCGCGCCGGGGGTCGAATAGGCGAACGCCTTCAGCTCGGAATAATGCGTCGTGGTGACGGCCAGACAGCCGACTTCGAGCAACTCCATGATGATGGCTCGCGCGAGAGCGGCGCCCTCTTCGGGGTCAGTGCCTGCGCCCATCTCGTCGAGCAGCACGAGGCTGTGGCTGGAGACGCCGCGTAGCATCGCGATCACGCGTACCATGTGGGACGAAAACGTGGAGAGGCTCTGCTCGATGCTCTGCTCGTCGCCGATGTCCGCGAAGATGCCGTCGAAGACCGGCAGTTCGCAGCCCTCATCAGCCGGCACGAACAAGCCCGATTGCGCCATGACTGACAATAAACCAAGCGTCTTCAGTGCAACCGTCTTGCCGCCGGTGTTCGGTCCGGTCACCACCAGCACGCGGAAGGAAGTGCCGAGCTCCAGATCGATTGGCACGACCGTGGCCGGATCCAGCAGCGGATGGCGGGCGCGGCGCAGGATAACGCGGCGGCCCTCGGGTGACTGCTCGTCACTGATGGCCGGCAGCGTCGAGCGTGTAGTCGACGCATAGCGCGCCTTCGCCAGAGCCAGGTCGATGGCAGAGAGCGCTTCAATCGTGCGACTCAGCTCATTCGCGGCCCCGCCCACCTGGGAGGAGAGCGCGGTGAGAATACGCTCGATCTCGTGACGTTCGGCGACTTGCAGCTCACGCCAGCGGTTGTTGAGGTCCACGACATCCATCGGCTCGACGTAGAGCGTCTGGCCACTGGCTGAGGTGTCGTGCACGACACCGCGGAGCTGCCCGCGTCGGTCTGCGCGTACAGGCACGACGTAGCGACCATCACGCTGAGTGACGAGTGGGTCCTGAATAGCAGCGTGTTGCAGGTAGCGATTGATGCGCTCGAGGAGTCGGCCGTGCGCCGTACGCAGCTGCTGGCGAATCGTGCGCAATGCGTCGCTCGCGCTATCGAGCACGTCACCCTTCTCGCCGATGCAGCGGCGGATGCTCTCTTCAATCGCCGGAAGCTCAACAATAAATCCAACAAACTCGTCCAGTTCAGGGAAACGCTGTTCTGATTCTTCGACTCGCCTGAACGATCGCTTGACTGAGCGAGACGCCGCAATGGTGGCGGCTACATCCAGCAGTTCGTCCGGTTGCAGGACTCCGCCTATCTCAGCGCGCTCGACCTGACTGCGGACGTCACGGCAGCCACCAACACCGAAGCCGGGCTGTTCTTCCAGCAGACGATACGCCTCGTCTGTGACGCGAAGCAGGTATCGAACGGTCGAGGGATCTGAGGATGGGCCGAACTCGCGCGCATGGTCGGCCGCGACCGCGAACTGGCACTGGTTCGCGACAGCTGTCTGGATACGATCGAATTCAAGTGTCGTAAGGATGTCTGTTGCCATGGACCTTCCGCGCCTTATCGGCGGTTGAATGTTGATCTAGCGCGATGCATGCAGCCGCCTGATCGGCGCGTCGCTAATTGTATCGCCCGATGGGATGTCTGATGCGACCTGGTGCAGAAAAGTGCGGAAATGTGACAACAAGACAAACAGTTGACACGAACATCTGTTCGTACCTATACTAGTCGCACTGATCAGTCGGAGCGCAGACCGGCGCGCCGCTGTGACACCGGGAGAGAAGAGATCATGAAGGAACTGTCGAAGCGACAACAGAATATCCTGGAGTATATCGAGTCGTTCACGGACGATCGTTCGTATCCGCCAACGATCCGGGAGATTCAGGAAGGTCTCAACATCTCCTCGACGAGCGTTGTCGATTACAATCTGAAGGTCCTTGAACAGCGCAACCTCTTGCGTCGCAACCGCCACATCTCGCGCGGCATTGAGGTCGTTGGTCGCTCCAACGCCCGCCGTGGCGTCGTGTCGATTCCGGTGGTTGGCCGAATTGCAGCCGGTGAGCCAATCCCGGTGCCGGATGATCTGGCCACGCAGGAGTACGTCGATACCATCGAGCTGAGCACCGAAGTGCTGGGAAGTCGCACCGAAGGGCTCTTCGCGCTGCGGGTTCGAGGGCATTCGATGGTGGATGCGCTGATCAACGACGGCGACGTCGTCGTTCTGCGCCACCAGAACGTTTGCGAGAATGGCGAAACGGTCGCGGTCTGGCTCAAGAGCCAACGTGAAACAACACTGAAGCGACTCTACCGTGAAGGCGCGCGCATTCGTCTCCAGCCGGCCAACGTCACGATGGATCCGATCTACACGGACGCTGAAAACGTTGAGATTCAGGGCAAGCTGGTGACGGTCGTCCGACCGGTCATCCAGTAGATTCCGCACTCAGATCCCAGCCTGCTGGTAGCAGCCTGTTGTCAGTGTTGCTACCATCTGCCGCGATGGGACATGCACCATACGACATCGTCATGCTTGGCACGTTCGCGATGTGGCGTCTTGGCACGCTGCAGGCGCGGGCGCTGCCGTTTGCGCGCGAGCTAACCGAGCGCGGTTTTCGATGTGCAATCGTCACGACGCCGCGTGACATGCAATCGGAACGCGGCGTCGTCGAGATCATCGACGGCGTGACGGTGATCAATACGGAGTCGGCCGGACTGAATCCGGCACCTGCGGTTCGCGAGCAGCTTGCCTGGATCACGCGTCTGCAACCAAAACTCGTGCACGTCTTTAAGCCGCGCGGCTACGGCGGCCTTGCTGCTCAGCGCTGCCTCGGCAAGCTTCCAGTGGTCGTCGACTGCGACGATTGGGAAGGCGACGGCGGCTGGAACCAGCACGGATCGTACCCGCTGCCACAGCGCCGACTCTTCGACTGGCAAGAACGCACATTGCAGGTGCGCGCCGACGCGGTGACAGCCGCCAGCACTCTTCTCGCCCACCGCGCAACGAGCCTGCGAGAGAGCGATGAGCGCGTTGTGCGCATCCCAAATGGTCTGGCACCCGCCTGGATCGATGCGCTGTCGTCCGGGCGAGCTGTTTCATCGGGAGACAATGATTCTCCGACAGTACTGCTCTACTCACGCTTCGAGGAGTTTCCGGAGGAATGGCCGACAACATTCGCCCGTGAGCTACGGGCGCGCTGCGGCTCAGTCAGGATCCGTGGTATTGGTGGTGGGCTCTCTTCCGAGGTTGAGCAAATGGGATATGTCGCACGCGATAAGTTGCCGCAACTCCTCGGATCAGCCGACATCACGATCTATCCGTATCTCGACTCGCTCATTACGCGTAGCAAACAATCGGTGAAGCTGCTG
Source organism: Thermomicrobiales bacterium (assembly GCA_023954495.1). NCBI lineage: Bacteria > Pseudomonadati > Thermomicrobiota > Thermomicrobia > Thermomicrobiales > Thermomicrobiales bacterium. Next base: position 11,228 of record JAMLIA010000038.1, read on the forward strand.
GAGTTGATGGCGTCTGGGTGCGCCGTCGTTGCGTCTGATGTCGGGGATGTTCCGGCGGTGCTTGGTGACGCAGGTGTACTGCTGCCGGGGCACGATCCAGCCACGTTTGCAGCCGAGGTCGCGAGGTTGATCGATGCTCCATCGATGGTGAGCCAACTCGGCAAGCTCGCTCAGGTGCGCGTGCGAGACGCCTACTCTATTCCTGTCGTGGTAGACGATCTGGTTCGGTTGTACAGCACATTTGGCGTCGCAGCATGATGCTCAAACCGGAGTCGATCCAACGCCTCGCTGGCATCAGTGCCGTCGCCTGGATGGCGCTGATCTTCCTTCTTTCGGCGCAGGAGCGGATGCCAACGACAGCGGGATTGCCGCCGGATGTCGCTGCCATCGCCGGGCATTTTGTGGCTTACGGCGTGCTCGCCATCCTGATTCGCGTCGCTATCGGCGGGCTGCAAACCGACCGGCGTGCCGACATCATCGCGATTGCCCTCGCCACGATCTACGGGCTGACCGACGAGTTTCATCAGAGCTTCGTGCCGGGGCGCGATTCGAGCGCGTTCGACATCGGCATCGACTTGATTGGCGCATCTGTCGGGGTGACCGTGCTCAATCTGGCCATGGCAGCGTCACGACGATTCCAGTGCGAACGATGATCCGCCGCGAGCGCATCCACCTGCTACTCGTGGTGTGCGTTGCGGCAATCGGCTTTTCTCTGGCCGCACCACGCTTTGCGGAACGCCTGAATCCGCTCACCGGCGACGAGCCGTTCTATGTAATGACTGCGATCAGCCTCGTTCGCGATCACGACCTTGACGAAGCAAACAATTACGCGCAGCGCGACTACGAGGAGTTCTATCCAGCGCAGCCTCTGCCATCGGACTGGCAAGGCTGGCCGTCATTTCCGACGACACTGCCCCCTCATCCGGCTCAGTCGGTGCTTCCCGGCTTGCACACGAAGCACGGGATCGGCCTGTCAGTACTGATCGCTCTGCCGTATGACGCGGCTGGGCGCACCGGAGCAATGGCGGTCATGATCGTCATCGGCGCGCTGGTGGTCGGGCAAATGTTCCTGCTGGCCCGTGAATCAGGTGCGTCCGTTCAATTGAGTGCGATCATTGCGCTGGCACTGGGCTTCACTCTGCCAATCGCGCCATACGCCCTACTCATCTTCCCAGAGCTCCCGGCAGCGCTGGCGCTCATCTATGCCCTTCGACGGCTGACCATGCAACGGAACACCGTCTGGCAATGGATGCTCACTGGAATGGCGATCGCTTCAATGCCGTGGCTGCATCAACGCTTTGCACCCACGGCAGCCATCCTGGGAGTGTTCCTCGTCTGGGAGCTATGGCGACAGCGACGGGCAGAGATCGCGGCTGCCTGCGGCATCGTCGGACTTGGTGCAGCGGGGTTGGTGGCCTACAACATGTGGCTCTACGATTCCCCGCTCCAGAATCGCGCCGACCATGCCGGGTTCTCCGGATTCGTCGGTACGATCAATGGCGGGTTTGGTCTGCTGCTCGACGCGCAGTGGGGATTGATCGTCAACGCGCCGATCTATGTGCTGGCAATCGCGGCATTCCCGCTCTGGTTCCGGATCAGCAGGCAACGGGCGTGGCTGGCGCTGGCAGCGGTCCTGCCGTACCTGCTGATGGTTGGCGCATATCGTGTCTGGTGGGGCGAGTGGGGCCCGGCTGCACGCTATCTTGTCCCGGTCGCGCCATTGGCGGCAGCAACATTGGCAGCTATGTGGGTACGGGTCGGACGCACAACGCGCATCCTGGCAAGCGTCGTCTGGATGGCTGGAGCGGCACTGACATTCGTTGGGCTCGCCGATCCCCAGCGCTTCTATCATCAGCCTGACGGGTGGAACAACCTGATCGGCCGTGCCGGAGAGATCGTCAACCTCAATCTGGCGTCGAAGCTGGTTTCGTTTCAGCCGTATGCGCTCGACTCTCGCGCCGACCGACTCATGGCAGGACTGATTCTCGCCCTGGCGTGCTGGATTGCGGTAGCGTTGATATACGCACCAGCGGGTGGTAATCCTCCGGACCAAGTCGGCAACAGTCCGACGCATCAGGGTAATGGTGACGCGCGTCGATCCTGACCAACCGGGGGTTGATTGGATGGTAAGCGGCGATGTTTGAGCTCATGACTGGCCTCGGGCTGGCGATGCCGGCCGGTCTGAACGCCTACATTCCGTTGTTGGCGATTGCACTGGCCGATCGCTACACGGGTCTCATCCAGCTCGCCGCGCCGTACGATGTGGTGGCGTCACCGTGGGCGATCGTGATTGTGTCAATTCTGCTCGGGATCGAGATCGTCGCCGACAAGGTTCCGATCATCGATCACATCAACGACCTGATCCAGTCCTTCATTCGCCCCGCTGCCGGCGCGGTGTTGGTCATGGCGAGCACCGATGCCGTGCAGTCGATCAATCCGGTGCTGGCGATGATTCTCGGCCTCGTCGTCGCGGGCGGCGTCCATACCGCGAAGTCGACCTTCCGGCCCGTCGTCACAGCGACAACCGGCGGAGTTGGCAACCCGATCGTGAGCGCGACAGAAGACGGCGCGGCAATCTGCATGAGTGTCATCGCGCTGGTTGCACCTATCCTGATCGGCATCATTCTGATCATCCTCCTATCTCTGTCGCTAATGGTCCTGCGACGAAGACGCACGAGTCTGGTTTGAGGTTGCGTCGTAGCGACTCATAGTTTATGATATTTACAGAACATCACTGTGCGACGAACCCAGCGATTCAGGACGTGAGCCATGCAATTTCAGGATTACTATTCACTCCTCGGCGTTAGCCGAACTGCGAGCGAGGCCGACATCAAGAAGGCCTATCGGGAGAAAGCGCGCAAGCTGCATCCCGACGTCAACAAGGCGGCCGACGCGGAGGAGAAATTCAAAGCCGTAAACGAGGCGTACCAGGTTCTTTCGGACGCCGACAAGCGCTCGCGCTACGACCAGTTTGGAAACGACTGGGAGCACTACCAGGCCAACAATGCCGGCGGACAGAACGCGGGCGACTTCAGCCAATGGTTCACGCAGCAGTCGGGCGCGCCCGGCGGCACTCACTTCGAATACCGCACCAGCGGCGGCGAGGGATTCTCGGATTTCTTCGAGACGCTATTCGGCGGCGGACGGCAGCGCCGTCGAGCTCGCAATCCTCGGCGCGGCGATGACCACGAATACACTGTTGAGGTCCCACTGAAGGAAGCATTCGCCGGCACGACCCGGACGTTCGAGATCCAGATCCCTGGGACATGCCCGGAGTGCAACGGCACAGGTGTGAACCACGGCGCAACCTGCCTGATCTGTAACGGCACCGGCGTCACTCCGCGTCGTTCGCGCATCGAGGTCACGATCCCGGCCGGGATTCGTGAGGGACAGCGCGTGCGGGTCGCGGGCAAAGGCGCTCCGGGCAGTGATGGCGGACGGGCGGGCGATGTGTACCTGCGGGTGAAGATCGTAGCGGACGCCCAGTTCGCGCTGGATGGCAACGATGTCCGCACGACCGTTGACGTGCCGCTCTACGCAGCGATCCTGGGTGGCGAGGCGATCGTGCCGACGCTGACCGGCAAAGTCGCGCTGTCGATTCCGGCGCAATCAGGCAACGGCAAGTCATTCCGCCTGCGCGGCCAGGGTTGGCCGACGAGCATTGGATCCACGGAACGCGGCGACCTGCTCGCGAAGATTCAGGTGGTCCTGCCGACGAACCTGTCCGACGAGGAGCTTGAGCTCTTCGAGCAGCTCAGCGATCTGCGAACGCCGAAGAAGAGTCCTCCGGTCGCGTGATACCATATCCGGTTGGCAGGCGAGCGCGGTGCGTTCGCGGATTTGGTGCGCCTGTTGTGATGGTGTTGAGGGGCAGGGAACATGCCGGTTGCGATCGTTCTTGGTGGCCAGTGGGGCGACGAGGGCAAGGGCAAAATCATTGACGCACTGGCCTCCAGTGCGGACGTCGTCGTCCGTGCCAACGGCAGCGCAAACGCGGGCCACACCGTCGTAACCGATCGCGGAGTCTTCAAATTCCACCTGATTCCATCAGGCATCCTGCATCCGGACTGTCTATGCATCATCGGCGCGGGAGTCGCTCTGGATCCCGCGATCCTGCTCGAAGAAATTGCCGAGTTGCATCAGCGCGGCATCGATTCATCACACTTGCGCGTGTCATCGCGCTGCCACCTCATCATGCCGTACCATCCCGTCCAGGATCGTCTGGAGGAGACAAGTCGCGGTGCGGCCAACATCGGCACAACGCAACGCGGCAACGGCCCGTGCTATGCGGACAAGGCTGCGCGACGCGGCATCCGCGCGGCTGACATCCTTGATCCCGAGTACCTGCGTGATCGGCTCGCACCCGTGCTGGCGGAGAAGAACGCGCTGCTGGGTGCGCTTTATGGGCACCCGCCGTTCGACCTGGACGAGATGGCCGAGCAGTTCGCGGCCTACGGTGAGCAGCTCGAGCCTTACATCACCGACGTCGAGCTGGATGTGCAAGACGCCATCGATGACGGCCGCAATGTCATGATCGAAGGTGCCCAGGCGGCGATGCTGGATATCGACTACGGCACCTACCCGTATGTCACATCTTCATCTCCAACCGCTGCCGGCGTGTGCCAGGGAGCTGGCGTCGCACCAACGCAGATCGACAGGGTCATTGGCGTCTATAAGGCGTACTCGACGCGGGTTGGCGAGGGTGCGTTCCCGACCGAGCTGGACGACGCGACCGGCGTGCTCCTGCGCGAGCGCGGGGCGGAATTTGGCACCACAACTGGGCGGCCACGCCGAACCGGATGGTTCGACGCCGTGCAAGCACGGTACACCGCGCGCCTGAACGGCATCACCGAAATCGCACTGACCAAGCTTGACGTGCTTGATGGTCTGGATGCCATCCGCATTTGCGTTGGATACGAGATCGACGGCCAGCGTCACGATGCGCCGCCGGCTCGGATCGAGGACTTCGACCGCGTCCAGCCTGTCTACGAGGACCTCGCCGGCTGGCCCGAAGGTGCAAGTGACAGCGCAGCCGCAGAAGGATTGCCGTCGACTGCCCGGGCCTACCTGAAGCGCATCGAGGAGCTGGTTGGCGTGCCGGTCACATTCGTCGGCACCGGCCCGCACCGGGACCAGTTGCTGCTCGCTGCCGCTGACTAACGCCTCATAGTTCGGCGTCATCAAGTTCCGGGCGATGCTCGCGCGAGAGCAGCCGCTGAATCACGTCTGTAACTGACGCATCACCATCGAGGACGGCCACAACGGCATCGGCAATCGGGGCGCTCACTCCGTGTTCGCGTCCGAGATTCACCATCGCGTAGGCGGTGGTTGCGCCTTCGACGACATGGCCGATGCGTGCCATCGCTTCGTCGGGCGCAAGGCCTTCGCTCAGGAGTTGGCCAAACGTCCGGTTGCGACTAAGCGGGCTGGCGCAGGTGGCGATGAGATCACCCAGGCCACTCAGGCCACCGAACGTCATCGGATTCGCACCCATCGCCACGCCCAAACGACTGAGCTCGGCGAGTCCGCGGGTGATGAACGCGGCCTTGGCGTTCTGCCCCAGCCCGAGCCCATCTCCGACGCCAGCGCCCAACGCAATGACGTTCTTGAGCGCGCCACCCAGCTCGACACCAACGACATCCTCGCTGGTGTAGATCCGAAACGACGGCGACGACAGCAGCGATTGAACCCGCTGAGCAGCAGCGCGCCCAGTCGAGGCAACCACCGCCGACGCTGGCAATCCGCTCGCGATTTCCCCGGACAGGTTCGGGCCGGACAGGACTGCGATGTGCTCGGCAGGATGGCTCGCAGCAGTTGAAATGACTTCACTCATGCGTGCCAGTGTCGACCGCTCGAGCCCTTTGGCGCACGAGACAACGATCGCCGTCGAAGCCAGCGAGTTCACCATCGACTCCGCTACGATTCTGACGACCTGCGACGGGACAACGACGAACACATAAGCCGCGTCTTCGAGCGCCAGATGGACACTCGACGTGATGGTCAGGGAATCTGGCAATGCGACGCCCGGTAGCAGGCGCGCGTTGGCGCGAGTCGAGCGCAACTCGTCGGCGTGCCCCTCGGTGCGCGCCACGAGCCGGACAGATGCTCCAACGGTGCTGAGATGGACGGCCAGCGTCGTTCCCCAGGCTCCCGCGCCGATGACGGCGACCGGTGAGATGTTTGACATTTGGATTCATCGCTTCCTAGACTCAGCCGCGTGAGAGTGTCGATCCGATGAAGGGACCTATACACGTGCTGGACACTCGCGAGATACAGGCGATTATCCCCCACCGCTATCCGTTTCTTCTCGTCGATCGCATTCTTGAGGTCGAATACGGCGTGCGAGCCGTGGGACTGAAGAACGTGACGGCGAACGAGCCGTTCTTTCAGGGCCACTTTCCGGACTACCCTGTCATGCCCGGCGTGCTCATTATCGAGGCGCTCGCGCAGGTCGGAGCAGTGGCGCTGCTGGGCATGGATGAATACCGCGGGAAGATGGCGTTCTTCGCCGGCATCGATGGCGTCAGATTCAAGCGCCAGGTCAAGCCGGGCGATTCGCTGCGGCTGGAAGTCGTCATGGGTCGCATGCGGCGCGGCATCGGCACCGGCTCGGCGACTGCGACGGTCGATGGCGAGCTGGCGGTGAAGGCCGAGCTCATGTTCGCGGTCGCGGATCTCGACGCCACAACATGATGGCCGAGGACGGCCCACGTCGGATCACAGTCGTTAAACCGTGTTGCATCGGCGACTGCGTCATGGCGCTCCCGACACTCGATTCGCTTCAACTGGCGTTTCCGGACGCTGAGCGCACGGTGCTGGTCGGCGAGCACTCGCGGGCGATCTTCGAGACGCGGAGCAGTGGCTGGCGGATTGCGCCGATCTCGAATCAGATTACGCCGAGAGTCGCGTTCGAAACTGCCATCGCTGTGCGCCGCTCCGGTGCTGGCTGCGTGGTCGTTCTTGAGCGTTCGAGGCTGTTGCGCTGGGCATTCGCGGCCATCTTTGGAGAGCGCGCACACGCAGTTGCGCCGATCCAGCCGGAGATTCGGCACGAAAGCGCTGCCTACCTCGATGTCGTTCGGGCGCTCGGCATCGTGCCATCCGTCAGCCAACCGTCCATGGCTGCGACGATTGCGGACCTCGCACAGGCAGATGAACTGCTCAAACCATACGATCGCCCGGTGGTTCTCCACCCAGGTGGAGCTGAGAATCCAGGCACTGCGATGCCTGACAAGCGCTGGCCAGCCGAGCGGTACGCTGCATTAGCACGCATGTTGACTGAAGACGGCTGCGATGTGCTGTTCAGCGGCGGGCCCGGCGATCGGCAGCTCAACGAGCACGTTGCGGTAGCAGCAGGGTTGCCCGTGCAGCGCTCACTGGCAGGTCAGTTCGGCCTCACGACAGCAGCCGCGGTTGTCTCGCGAGCGGCGCTGTTCGTGAGCGGCGATACCGGTATGAGCCACATTGCCGCGGCATCGGGCACGCCTACCGTCGCGATCTTCGGTCCGACGAACCCGCGACGGTACCGGCCAATTGGGAGAGCCGTGGAAGTGATCGCCCCCGAGGAATCGTGGGACCTGCCGGACGTGGATCTGCGCACTGCCAGTCGCGATGCATTGCCACAAACCACTTCGATCTCAGTCCACGAGGTGTATGCAGCGATGAAATCCACGATGGCTAACGCTGGAGTCGCAGCGTGACCGGTATCGCTCATCGCGTGCGCGACGCCGGGCTATCTGCTTTCGCGCGAATGACGCCTGCGGTTGAGGCTGGTGGTGACACAGTCGTCGTCCTGCAGCCCGATCATTTGGGTGACATCATCATGGCGCAACCCGCAGTCCGATTGCTCCGGCAGCATCTGCCGGACACGCGGATCGTCGGCGTCGTTGGACCGTGGTCGCAGGTGATTGCCCGGATCGCCTGGCCCGCAGATGAGATCGTGACGCTTGACTATCCTGGCTTCACCCGAAAGGCGTCCACTACTCGTGCAACCGCCTATCGACAGATGCCCGCCGACATACAGACACTCAAAGCGTTGAAGTCAACGACGGGCATCGTGTTGCGCCCGGATGCCTGGTGGGCCGCTTTCGTGGCATCGCGAGCGATGCCTGAGGTCGTTGCCGGAGTCGATCAAGCATTCGTCACTCGTGTCGTCGACGTTTCAGATGCAGAGCATGCAGTCGTGCGCGCAGCCTCGATTGTCGCCGATTGGCTGGACATTGCAGTGCCGCCGCACGCGGACCTTACGCTGTCTATTCCGAGTCAGCGAGAAGCGGCTGAGGCAAGCACAGCGATACTCAGATCAAGAAGCATCGATCGCGAGTACGCCGTGATCCATCCCGGATCTGGCGCTGCCGTGAAGCTCTGGACAGCATCGCGCTGGCGAGCCATCACGCAGTATCTTGTGCGACGCGGCATGAACGTTATCCTGACCGGTGGCGCAGACGAGCGGCTAATATGTGAGGTAATTGCCGAAGGAACCAGCGCTGTCGTCTTTGCCGGTGAGACGGACATCCCGACGCTGGCCGAGATTTTCAGAAACGCGTCGCTCGCACTCGGCACGGACAACGGGCCGATGCACCTGGCTGTCGCAGTCGGGGCACCGTCTGTTCATCTCTTTGGGCCGAGTGACCCAGCGCGGTACGGACCATGGGGCGATCCGGGCCGCCATCGGGTCGTCAGCGCGGGCTGGCAGTGTCCGCGCTGTGGAGACTTGAGCGCCCAGCGGCCAGCAGGTTGCGGTTGCATGCTGGCGATCACGGTCGATATGGTGCGGATCCGAGATCGATCGACTGCTGGATCTCCATGGCGCAGGTTGAGTTGGCTGTGGATGCCAGTCGCGCCGATAGCGCCGTGCGCACCGGCACGGAGTGGTATTCGCTTGAGCTGCTGAGAGCAATGACCGCGCTCGGCGAACGACCGCAGATGACGTTGTATCACCGAGTCGAATCGAGCTGTTGGCCGGAGATCGGCGGTGTTGAGCATCGGGTCGTGAACATGCGGCGGCTCTGGACGCACGTCGGGCTGTCGTGGCGCATGCTACGTGATCGCCCGCGCGCGCTCTTCGTGCCGTCGCACGTTATCCCACTGGTGCATCCGCGTGTGTCGGTCGTGACGATCCATGACCTCGGCTACCTGCACGAGCCGGAGACGCACACCTGGCAATCGCGCCTGATGCTTAACCTGACGACGCGCTGGAATGCACGTGTTGCAACGCGAATCATCGCTGTCTCGGCGGCCACGCGCGACGACCTTGTCCAGCATTACGGTGTCTCGCCAGCGAAGATTGCTGTTGTCCACTCGGCGATCGACCATGCGCGGTTCCGAACGCACGATCCGAGCGACCGGCTGGCCGCGGCTGGTATCCGGCAGCCATATCTCCTGTTTCTCAGCACCGTGCAACCGCGCAAGAACCTGGTGCGGCTGGTCGAGGCGTTCGAGCGTCTGGAGGATGACGAGCTGCACCTCGTTGTCGCCGGTCGATCCGGGTGGCTGAGCGATGACATTGAGCGACGATTGCAGACGAGCTCCAAACGCGAGCGCATTGATCGCATCGGGTATGTCGACGATGATCTGGTGCCGTCGCTCTACGCCGGTGCGAGCGCATTCGTTCATCCTGCGCTCAATGAAGGATTCGGGCTTGGCATTCTGGAAGCGATGGCGTGCGGCTGCCCGGTCGTGACGAGTGACCGGTCGAGCATGCCGGAGGTCGCCGGTGGCGCGGCAGTGCTTGTCGACCCGACGAGCGTTGACTCGATCGAGCAAGGTATCCGCACTGCGTTAGATCCGGTGCAGAGCGCGGATCTCGTCGAGCGCGGACTTCAGCACGCGGCGGAATTCACCTGGGAGCGCACGGCCCAGCAGACGCTGGCGGTCATCGAGGAGGCACAGCGTGTCCGACGCTGAACCGCGCATCCTGATCGTCAAGCTCGCCGACCTGGGAGATCTGCTGATCTGCGAGCCGGCCATCCGATCGTTGAGAACCGCCTACCCTTCTGCGCGCATCGACCTGCTCGTGCCGCCTTCGACCGCGCCGCTGGCGAAGCTCCTCGGGCACGATCTTCAGGTCGTGACATTCCCGAAAGCGCTCTTCGACAACGTGTCCTCTCTGGCCAGACCAGATCGCATCGCTCAGGCAGCACGCTTTGGGATTCAGCTTCGGCGCTCGAAATACGATGTGGTCGTGCTGCTGCACCACCTCACGACTGCTGCCGGAGCGATGAAGCACCGCTGGCTGGCAAAGGCGACCGGCGCTGAACGCGTCATCGGCCTCGACAATGGGCGTGGCGACTTCCTCGCGAGCCGGGTGGTGGACCTCGGATTCGGTGCTCGGCACGAGGCGACGTACATGCTTGATGTCGCTCGCGAGGCCGGGGGCGCGGCTGTCGATCCAGCGCCGCGAATCGATGCAGGGCGAATTGTGCAAGGCCCACCGCTACCGAGACCATACGTTGTCATCTACCCAGCGACAGGCCCGTATTCGTCGGCACGTAGCTGGCCGGTTGAGCGCTACGGAGCGCTCGCGGCAGCGTTGGCAGCCAAAGGTTTGACGCCGGTGATTGTCGGTTCGCGCAGCGAAGCCGAGCTCGCGGCCAGCATCAAGGAGAATGCGCCGTCGGCCATCGACCTGATGGGCCGGACGATGATTGACGAGCTTGCTGGCATCGTCGTTGCGTCTCAGGTCGTTGTTGGAGGAGATTCCTTTATCGGCCATCTGGCTGCCGCGCTCGATGTTCGGCGCGTGACAATCTTTGGGCCCTCGAACCATCATGCATGGCGTCCGTGGGGGTCGGTCGATGCCGACGAATTTGACAGTAACACCACCTCTCGTGGGGCTGTCGTGTACCATCATCTTCCCTGCCAGCCATGTTTCTACACCGGATTCCGGCTTGGCAGGCCGGACGGTTGTCCGGCTCGTACCTGTCTTGATCTCGTGCGAGTGGATGATGTTGTGCGGGCGATTGACCGAGTCTTGAAGGCAAGCTGATGTTTCGTAGCGGACGCACAATCGGACTCCTGCTGATCGCTGGTGGTTTGGCGGTTGCGATACTGGCTGGGGCGTGGCTCGCGGCCGGCGTCGCAGATGACGAGTCGGGATTGCGCCTGTCCGGCGCAGTTCTGGGCGGCACGATGTTGTTCATTGTGATCGTGCTGCCGCTCGTGGCAGCCGGGATCTATCTGTTCGTCAAGGGCCGGAGCGAAGACGCTCAGATGGCAACCGGCCAGCGCCAGCGCAAGATGCTGGGGATCGTCGAGACCGCGGGCCAGATCAGCATCGGTGATCTGGCATTGCAGCTTGGCGGGACGCGCGACTCGGTCCGTCAGGATCTGTATGACCTCGTATCAAAGGGCTTGTTTGCTGGCTACGCAGACTGGGATCGCGGAATGCTGTATACACGGGGCGCATCTGAAATGCGCGGACAGCAGACATGTCCGAACTGCGGTGGGCAACTCGAACTGGCTGGCAAGGGCATGATTCGGTGCCCGTATTGTGGTGCTGAGATCTTCCTGCCGTAAACGAGCAGGATGACGCTGACGGGAGGACGAAGATGTCCAGAGGCGGCAGGCTTGACCGAATGCTCGACCGAGTACCCGGTTACGCTGGCTACCGTGAAAAGGAACGTCGGCGCGACAGTGATCGTGCTATTCGCGACAAGATCGAGGCCGACTTCGGCCAGCAGGCCGAGCGCCTTGGTCGCCTCGCGAACCGGCTGGCTGACGAGCGGCAGCTCGAAGCTATCGGCGTCATCAATCGTCCGCTCACTGACCTACGCTCCTTCCTCGATCGTGTGCGAACGGCGACCTACGGCTATTCACCCCTCTTCGCCAACGACGAAGTGGACGAAACGGTGCTCGACCAGATTGCGGCGTTTGACAGCGCGCTGGCTGACTATGTTCCCGATGTCGAACGCGACGTGGCAGCACTGGAGGCCGCATCGCCATCTGATTCGTCGTTCAAGTCCGCAGCAGAGCAGTTGAGTACGACGATCCAGCAGGTCAGCGCACGTTTCGATACACGATCGGAGATCATCCACGCCGGCAAGCCTATCCCGGAAAAGGACATGCTGGCCGTGCTCCAGCCCGACAAGCCGGCCGCACCGCAAGCGATGCAACTGCAGACAGGCGACGCAGTCTCGCACAACGGCACGGACTACGTCGTGATTGGTCATGTCACAGCTGAGTTCGCCAACAGCAAGAGTCGCGCATTCCAGCTTCGTGGTGGCGATGACAAGCAGTGGCTTGCCGTCGTCGGTGGCGAACGCGCGGCTATGTACTGGCTCGAAGAAGGCATGCTGAATCAGGGCACGCTAGGAAAGTCGGTCACGATCGACGAGCAGACGTTCCAGTTGCAGCGTGACGAGCAAGGTAGCAGCGAGGTCGAGGGCCGACAAGGTGAAGCGGATCGACATGTCCGCTTTCTCATGTACGCGTCCGAGAACAAGGTCTTGCACATTTATGATTGGGGTGCGCAGCGATTGGTGCTTGTCGGTATAGCAATCGATCAGCGTGACGTGGAAATCTTCCAGCGTTAATACTTCGTTCTCCGGGGCACAGGGTTGAATCGTTCGTAGAGGAGGAATACGCAGATGGCTATTCTCGACCGCATGACCAGGCTTATCCGCGCAAACATCAATGATCTGCTCGATCGCTCAGAAGATCCCGAGAAGATGCTCAACGAGCTGCTGCGCGAAATGGATTCAAGCATCAACGATGCGCGCTCGCAGGTTGCCGCGACCATCGCGCAGGAGAAAGAGCTTGAGGCCGAGCTGCGTGATGCACAGCGCGAAGCCGGCGAGTGGAACCGGCGCGCCGAGCTGGCCGTTGGCGCCGGCAAGGACGACCTCGCCCGCGAGGCCCTGCGTCGCAAGCGCGACTCCGAGAGCATCGGCACTGTCTATGCGCAGCAGCTGAATTCGCAGCAGGAGATGGTCAGCAAGCTGAAGCAGCAGCTGACGATGCTGCAGGCCAAGCGCGATGAAGCCGAATCGAAGCGCAACGTGCTGATCGCTCGCCACAAGGCGACACAGGCCCAGCGCAAGATTCAAGACACGATCTCCTCGCTGCCGGGCCTTGACTCGTTCAGCGAGCTCGACCGGATGGAAAAGCGCATCCGCATGGAGGAATCCAAGACGGAGGCGATGGGCGAGCTGCAGGGCGATGATCTGGACTATCAGTTCCAGCAGCTCGACCGCGACGAAGATATCGAGAGCGAGCTTGCCGCGCTCAAGGCACGCAACTCGGGCGACGAGCCGCGCAGTCTCGGCACAGGTTCGGCGACGGACGGGTCGTCTTCGAACTAGTGGTGACCCAGCGAACCATCTGCCAACGGTAGGAGGCGATCCTCTTGGCCATTCTCGACCTGATCGAATACGCCGACGAGCGACCAAATGAGATCGTTCATCGCATCCCCGAGTACGGTTCGGGCGAGTTCCGCCTGGGATCGCAATGCGTGGTCCGCGAATCCCAGCGCGCGGTCTTTGTGCGCGACGGGAAGGCACTGGATATCCTGGCGCCTGGTCGCCACACGATCTCGACGGCGAATATCCCGCTTCTGACCGGCATTCTCGGCCTGCCGTTCGGCTCCAGGAGTCCGTTCCGCGCCGAGGTGTACTACGTGATGATGCGCGAGTTCACCGATCTCAAGTGGGGAACGCCACAGCCGGTGCTCTTTCGCGACACTGAGTTCGGCATGATCCGCATCCGTGCTCACGGTACCTACTCGATGCGGGTGAAGGATCCTCAGCTCTTCGTCAACCAGATCGTTGGCACCCAAGGCACCTACACAACCAACGACATCGAGGAGTTCCTGCGCTCGGTCATCATCAACGAGTTCAACGACATGATGGGCGAAACGTTAACGTCGCTGCTGGACGTGCAAGCGAAGACGATCGATCTGGCGACACTCGCCCTGCACAGCCTGTCGGACGACTTCGACCGACTCGGTCTGGAACTGCGCACATTCCAGATCGGTGCCATCACTCCCCCTGAGGAGGTGCAGAAGGCGATCGACCAACGCAGCTCAATGGGTGCGATCGGCAACATGCAGGCCTACACGCAGTACCAGGCAGCGCAGGCGATCGGCGGCATCGGCGGACAAGGCGGCGACGGCGGTGGCCAGGGTAGCAACCTCGCCGAAGGGGCCGGACTTGGCGCGGGCATCGGCATCGGAGCGGCGATGGCCGACGCACTGCGGCAATCGATGAGCGGCGGCCAGCAGGGCGCACAATCAGCGGCGGGGCAGAGCTTCTGCCCAAATTGCGGCAAGCCGGTTCCTGCCGGAGCGAAGTTCTGCCCTAGCTGCGGGCACGGACTCTCGACCGGCCTCACCTGCCCGAAGTGCGGGACGGACAATGAGACTGGCTCGCGCTTCTGCAAGAACTGCGGGACGGAACTGACAACGAGTTAGTGTCCTTATACCTTCGAATTTGGCCAATCAAGCCGTGCTGTTGCGCGGCCTGATTGGCCGATTTCTGCATTTGAGCCTAGAATTCATCTGTTTGCCCAGGTAACAGTTGACCTTGGCAAGCGCAGTGCCGAGCCAACGAGGGCGAGGGCTGCCCAGCACACAACGTCAGTGAAGGAAGTAAACAGGGTGGCAGATCGAAAGATCCGGGTAGCAATTATCGGCGTCGGCAATTGCGCCTCGTCGCTTGTCCAGGGCGTCCAGTACTACCAGAACGCAAATCCTGATGAGTTTGTCCCGGGCCTGATGCACGTCGACCTCGGCGGCTACCACATCAGCGACATCGAGTTCTCAGCGGCGTTCGATGTTGATGCAGCGAAGGTTGGCAAGGACCTTAGCGAGGCCATCTTTTCCGGGCCCAACAACACCTACAAATTCGCCGATGTGCCGCATCTTGGGGTGACAGTCCAGCGCGGCATGACGCACGACGGACTAGGCAAGTACCTGTCGCAGATCATCACCAAGGCACCGGGATCGACGGTCAACATTGTTGACGTCCTCAAGGAGACAAAGACCGACGTCGTCATTAACTACCTGCCGGTCGGTTCGGAGATGGCGACAAAGTGGTACGTCGAGCAGGTACTTGAAGCGGGTTGCGCATTCATCAATTGCATCCCGGTCTTCATCGCACGCGAAGAGTACTGGCAGAAGCGCTTCGAAGAGCGCGGTCTGCCGATCATCGGCGACGACATCAAGTCGCAGGTCGGCGCAACGATCACGCACCGAGTCCTGACCCGCCTGTTCGCCGATCGCGGTGTCCGCATCGACCGCACCTATCAGCTGAACTTCGGCGGCAACACCGACTTCATGAACATGCTTGAGCGCGAGCGCCTGGAGTCGAAGAAGATCTCGAAGACCAACGCCGTCACGTCGCAGATGGACTACGAGATGCCGGCCGAGAACGTGCACGTTGGACCGAGCGACTACGTGCCGTGGCTGGAAGACCGCAAGTGGTGCCACATCCGGATCGAAGGCACGACGTTCGGCGATGTGCCGCTGAACATGGAGTTGAAGCTGGAAGTCTGGGACTCGCCGAACTCAGCCGGTGTGGTCATCGACGCCGTGCGCTGCGCCAAGCTGGCGCTGGACAACAACATCGGCGGCGCACTGCTGGCTCCGTCGTCCTACTTCATGAAGTCCCCGCCGGAGCAATATCACGACGACATCGCCCACAATAAGGTCGAGGAGTTCATCGCGCAGAATCGGACCAGTGCCAACGCCAAGCAGGCGGCGGCCGCGTCCGAGGATGCCGCGGAAAGCTAGCCCTTTCTGATGTCACTGAGCCGGGCCGCAAGAGCGCTGCGCGATCGCGCACGCCGTCGGCCCGGTAAGTTTTCTCAGCGACGCTATCTGGCCACCAACCTTGCGTATGTCCTCCACGAGCACGCAGATTCCGAACCCGTGCAACGCGTCGTGCGGGACATTGATGCGCATGCAGGTCGGCTGGCCCGCCTCGCAGCAATGCCGCCGGTCGCCTCTGTGCAGGGTGAGCTGTCGGGGGTGATCGATATCTGGCTCGTGGCGTCGCTCGGTGCTGTGCCGTGGTATCGGGAGGCGCTCCAGCAGGTTTGCGGCACGAACCTGTCGCTATGCTGGATCGATGCGACGGACTCCGACACTCAGCCAGAAGCGCTTTTTCGCGGTCCGGCGATGCTAGCGTTGGACATTTCAGAACAGGCGCAGGTTGGCGTCGCAAGCGTGGTTTTGCGCCCCGGTGGGCACGATCTGCAGGTCAATGTTGAAGGAGCGTTCGTCTGGCCGACTGATCGCTACCATGCGCTGCGGGCCATGGAACGGCTGATTCAGCGCGATGTCGACCAGTGGATGCCGCTACGAGCACTGTGGACCATGCCAGCAGACGCGACGTTAGGAGACGAAATCCTCCGTGCCAGGACGCGGTAAATCACCGGCGTTCAGCAACTCGTACTGATACCCCTGACCGACGAGGAATCGCTGCCGACGTTGCGCGTACCCCTCCTCAGCCGTGCCGACGCTGACCAGTTGGTAGAACGACGCCGTCTTTCCACTTGCCGGACGCAGCAAGCGTCCAAGTCGCTGCGCTTCTTCTTGTCGAGATCCGAACGTACCCGAGATCTGAATGAGAACTCCTGCGTTCGGCAGGTCGATACCGACCGAGCCAATTCGCGAAAGACCGAGAACTGGCACATCGCCGTTTCGAAATCGCTCGTACAGGTCTGCGCGATCCTGCGCCGAGGAACTTCCGTCCAGCACCGGGAAGCCGACGGATGATCCGGCTCTGCGGAGAGATGCCACCCGCGTTCCAGCGACGATCGTCGCTTCACCACGATGGCGTTGCAGTAAGCGATGCAACGTCGCGAGGCGATAGCGCTCACGTTCTGCCGGCGTCGGCGCGTACGGAATGCGGACCTCGATGCAGCGCGCTGGCGCTATCCAGCCCTGTCGTTCAAGCTCGGACCACGAGATATCAAACAGTGCCGGTCCAACCAGGGCCATGATCTCGCGCTCACGCCCGTCTTCGCGGACCAGCGTTGCGGTCAGGCCAATTCGACGAGCCGATTGGAATCCCGCCGCCAGCCGGAAAACGTCGGCGGGGAGCGACTGCACTTCGTCGTAGATCACCAGATCCCATGGATGCTGAACGAGCGCTGCGCGAATCTTGCCGGCTGTCGCCGCGTGATAGGTCACGATCGTGACGGACTCGCCGCCGATGACGCGCGGGTGAACTCTGACATTCTCCTCGCCAACCGTCGTGGTGTTCTTGAATGCAGCCTGCCACTGCTCAGAGACCGTGCGTGATGGCGTGAGGACGAGTGCCATCCCTCCGACTCGCGCCGCAACCGCGACGCCGACAACCGTCTTTCCGGCACCGCACGGAAGCAAGACGAGTCCCGATCCACCGCGCATGACCGCTTCTACGGCCTGTTGCTGGTAGGGTCGCAATCGGGCTGTGGATCGATACGGCGTGATCTGATGTGGGGCGGACGGCGGGTCAGTGATCGGCCAGCCCAGTGACATGGCCGCGAGCTTGATCCTTCCGACGTTGTCGGGATTGATCGTTGCCACCCACTCATTATCGCGCTGATTCGGATCAAGCTCTAGTTGCCGAATCAAGGCAGGATCATCACCAGCAAGCAGCAGTTCGCCATCGTAGCGGACCAGGCGCAGGCGCCCCCACCGCGACATGATGCTTGCGATGCGAGTCGCTATGCCTGCGGGTAGTGGCACCGCGCTAGCCGCATCGAGTTCGGCGATGATTTGCGCGCTTTGCGCGCCGCGTGCCGCCGCGCCCCAGAGCGCAGTTTCCGAGAGGTTGAACAGATAATCACCAGCGACGACGGTTGTGAGCTCCGCGCACTGGCGAACCAGGTCGGCGATCTGTTCGCGACCTTCTCCAGCAGTGACATGGAAGCGCCCATCGCGCCTGAAGAGTAGCTGGCTTTGCGGCATTCCAAACCATCGGTTTCAGCGTCCAGACGCCAAAAATG
>JAMLIA010000039.1 GCA_023954495.1 Thermomicrobiales bacterium
GCATCGCATTACTCGCTCGCGCCGACACATCCCCGCGCTGGGTGGTGTCGGCGGATCCATCGCCAGTGTCGCCACACTGGCAACATTCTACGTCCCGCGTACCTTCTCTATCATGTGGTCGATGACGGCGCTGTGTTCGTGCTGCGGGCTGAACATGATGATCTCGGCGTCTGCGTCGACGCGCACATTGTGACCCGGCGGCCAGTAGAAGAGATCATTGGTCTGCACGGTCTCCTGAATGCCGTCTGCGCTGGTCGTTGTGATGCGCCCCTGTAGCACGTAGCCCCAATGCGGACATTGACACAGATCACCCTCCAGCCCTTTGAAGAGCGGAGTTGTGTCAACTCCGGCTGCAAGGCTGAAATATTCACCACTGATCGCATCGTAGCCGCTGATCTGGCCGAATCCGGTTTGCTGACGGATGACCGCGCCGGGGATTTCGAGCCTGATATCCACCTGATCCTTCGGCACTCGCATGGTTGCTGCTCCTCAATGAAATGTGCTGAAGACTAGACCGATCAGTCTAATGTAAATATATGAGCGTCTTCGCGAGTTGTCAATCCCAATGAGTCAGCAGCCTGTCTCGTGAAATCTCCGCCCTTGACGACCCGCATTACTGGACGTAGCATCGATCCAAATGCGAATAGTTGCATCTGCGAGTGGTTGCGCCTCGTATTGCTTGACTCCTGGAGTGCCTGATGACGATACCGTTGCTCCCGATATATATGCACATTCCGGACGGATTCCTCAGCGTGCCGGTTGCGACGGTGATGTACGTCATCACGGCGATCATCATTGGCGCTGCGGTGCGTCAGACGAACCGACACCTCAAGGAGAGCACGGCTCCGCTGATGGGTGTGCTGGCGGCGTTCATCTTCGCCGCCCAGATGATGAACTTCCCGGTTGCCGGTGGTACCAGCGGGCACATGCTCGGTGGGGCGCTGGCAGCCATCCTCGTCGGTCCGTGGGCAGCAGTCCTGATTATGACGACCGTCATCGGCGTGCAGGCGTTGATCTTTCAGGATGGCGGTCTCGCTGCGCTCGGTGCCAACATCTTCAACATGGGCATCCTGACAGCGTTCACCGGCTATGCGATCTATCGAACAGTCGTCAGTGTCTTGCGCGGAACCCGCGCCAGTATGCTGGTCGGCTCGTTCGCAGCGGCGTGGATCTCGGTCATGCTGGCTGCGTTGATGACCTCGGCCCAACTGGCGATCTCCGACACCTCGCCGTGGAGCGTCGTCCTGCCGGCCATGCTCGGCGTCCACGTTCTGATCGGCATCGGTGAGGGATTGATCACTGCCGGCGCGGTCGGCCTGGTCCTGTCGGCACGGCCCGACCTGCTGCGCTCGGCGACGAGCGCTGTGACACAGAAACTATCGAGTTCCGGCTATTCCGGGGAGAGTGCCTCATGACCGCACGCAAAGGCTGGATCGCGCTCATCGCTTCCGGTGTTGGCCTGGCGCTGATCATCACATTGTTCAGCCCGTTCGCATCGGGCAGCCCGGATGGGCTGGAGCGCGTCGCGGAGGATAAGGACTTTCTGCATCACGCCCAAGGCCCATCGTTTGAGATCATCCCCGATTACGCTGTGCCGGGGATCGACAACGAGCGCGTGGCGACGATTCTGTCCGGCATCATCGGCGTCCTGATCGTCGCGGTGATTGGCCTGGCCGTCGGATTCGGGCTCAAGCGTCTGGCGGCGTCGCGCGCCGAGCAGACCCACACGACTGACACAACGACATCCGCACCGCCGGGATGAGTGGGATCGATCTGCATTGACCGCATTTCTCCCAGGCGAGCGTTTTCACCACGGTGAGGGCCTGCTGTACCGCACCGATGCGCGCGTCAAGTTGCTCGTTGTTGTCGCCTTCGCGTTTGCCGTGACGGCGATTCCGGAAGGGCGCTGGCGCGCGTTCGTCGCCTTCGCGCTGTTTGTAGCGGTGGCGATCGCGATCAGCAGGCTGCCGCTCTGGCTGGTATTGCGCCGCTCTCTGCTGGCGCTGCCGTTCGTTCTGGCTGCGGTGCCGCTTATCTTCACCCGCGCCGGTGACACAGTTGCGACCCTGCCGGTGCTGGGTTGGACGATCTCTGACACCGGTCTGATCGCCGTCGCCAGCATCCTGCTGAAGTCATGGCTGGCTGTGCTGATGGCCGTTGTGCTGACCTCCACAACTCGTCCACTCGATCTGATCCGTGCGCTGGAGCGGCTGCATGTGCCGCGCATACTCGCCTCGACCGTCTTCTTCATGTATCGCTATCTCTTCGTCATCGGCGGGGAGGGCCAGCGGATGATGCGCGCCCGCGAGTCTCGCAGCGCGCTGATGCCGGACGTGAGAGGCGGCGGGACGATCGCCTGGCGTGCGCGCGTTCTTGGCACAATGGTCGGCACGCTATTTATCCACAGCTTTTCGCGCAGCGAGCGGATCTATGCGGCGATGCTGGCGCGGGGCTACGATGGCACCGTGCGGTTCATTGAGGAGTCGTCGCTCAGCCGTACCGATCGGATACTTGGCGCGATAGCGTTCATTGCACTCGGAGGGCTGGTACTCGTTGCTCGACTCTAAGACTGACATCGCCGAGCGGGTCAACGGTCCATCCACCGGTCGCGCTATAGATGTCACCAACCTTAGCTACACCTACCCCAACGGGTTTGAGGCGCTGCGCAGCGTTAGTCTGACGATCCACGAAGGCGAGCGCGTGGCTCTGATGGGTCCGAACGGGGCCGGCAAATCGACGTTGCTGATGCATCTGAATGGCGTCCTGACCGGCCAGGGCAGCATCGAAATCACCGGCATTCCACTCGACGAATCGTCTGTTCGGCAAATCAGAGCGCTCGTCGGATTCGTGTTTCAGAACCCGGACGACCAGCTCTTCTCGCCGACCGTCTTCGACGACATCGCCTATGGCCCGCTCTACATGGGGCTTGCGAAGGACGAGATTCGTCGTCGCGTGGTCGCCGCGCTGGCGGCGGTTGACATGGTCGGCTTCGAGGAGCGCATGCCGCACCACCTCTCGCTTGGGCAGCGTAAGCGCATAAGCGTCGCGACGGTGCTGGCGATGGACCCGCGCATCCTCGTCCTCGACGAACCTTCGGCGGGCCTCGACCCGCGCGCCCGCAAGAGCCTGATTGAGCTGTTGCGTGCCCTGCCGCAGACGCTGATCGCATCCACGCACGACATGCGCCTCGTCCGCGACCTGTTCGACCGCGCCGTTATCATGCAGGACGGTCGCATCGTCGTCGACGCGCCGACAAGCGAGGTCATCTCCGACGAAGCATTGCTGGACCAATACGGCCTGGAGCTGCCGTAAAGCCCCAACGATCGTGCTCGCGCTGCCCTCGTCGTGAGGCGACAACTCTCCGTTGCTATGCAACTGCTCGCAGAATGGTGAGCGGGTTACTCGAGTTGGTTCGCTGGGATCAGGTGCTCGATGATGACGACATCGAGCCATTTGCCATCCAGTTGCGCGTGCTTCTCGTAGATCCCGACCTCGCGAAAGCCACAGGCCGCGCAGAGCTTCCGGCTGCCAGTGTTGAACAGGAACACGCGCGACAGCAGCTTCCAGAATCCGGCTGCTTCGGCGGCAGCGATCAGTGCCGGCAGCAGCACCTTGCCAACACCCTTGCCGCGGTGGTCGGCGTGGATGTAGATCGAGAATTCGCCGATACCGGCGTAGCATTCGCGTGGGCGGTAGGCTGAGACGCTAGCCCATCCGGCGACCTGATCGTCGATGGTTGCTACCAGATACGGGTAGCGACCGGCGCTCGATTCGAGAGAACCCCGGATATCATCAGGCGTCCGCGGCGTCGTCTCGAACGTCGCCATGCGACCGAGAATGCCCTGGTTGTAGATCTCGGCGATGGCGGCTGCGTCGTCGCGTGTTGCCGGGCGGATAGTGACCTGCGAACTGGTGCTGTCGACGTCCGACATGTGCGGTGGTGTCTCCTGATTCGTTGGTTGTATCGCGCAGTGATCTATCGACGATGATACGGTATCGGGTGTCGTCCACGGCGTGTTCACCTGAGATTCAGGTTTGTGTCGTTGAATGAAGACGACGTGCCTGTGAACCGGCAATGTTAGACAGGCTGGCGGGTGTGTAACCCCCAGCCCAGTGATGGATTGTGGCCTCGTGAAGGGTACGCCCGGGAGTTGACCGGAAACGACGACCCGGACGCTCAGCAGATCGGGATGCGCCAGTCGCAGTCGCTGGAGTCAGCGAATGCGGCAGACGTCTCGGAATTAGAGCTCGAAGGAGCGTTGGTCGCTGCTGCAAAGCGTGACCCGCGGGAGTTCGGTGCGCTCTACGAACGATATGTAGACCGGATTTACCGGTATGCGTACCGACGTGTTGGAACCCATCACGAAGCGGAGGACATCACGGCCCAGACATTCCAGCAGGCGCTGCAGGCGCTTCCCGGTTACGAATGGCGCGGGCTGCCCTTTGGCGCATGGCTGTTTCGCATTGCCGGAAACATCATCAATCGTCGCGGTCGAACGAGTGGCCGCGAGGTGCCGGTTGAGGACGTCACCGTGTTCAGTAGTTATGAAGAACTGGATGATGATCCGGTCGACCGCGTCTGGGCGGTCTGAGCAGGCTGATGAGCCTGGCCGAATGATCAGCGCCTTCCACCTGATCAGCAGCGTGTGCTGGTGCTGAAGTTCTCGCACGGGCTGAAGAACCGCGAGATCGGTGACCTGATGGGTCGCTCCGAAGGCGCTGTCAAACAGCTCGTCCATCGAGCGCTGGTCGCGCTGCGTGGCACGATCGAGCGTGACTATGTCTGATCAGCATCCGTTGCCGTTCGATCCGGATCAGGCGGAGCGGCTTGACGCTGCCATAGAGGCGATCGCCAGCGGCGGCACACCGTCAACCGGTGATGCGCAGCTCGCGCCGCTGGTGGCATTGGCCGCGCGGCTGCATAACGACCTGCCGCGTGACCTGCCCGACCCCGCCTTCCGCGAGCGCTTGAAGCTTGATCTTGCCCGGCAGGTACCTGCGCCGGTCGCACCTAAGCCCTCGAAACGACGCTTCCCGGATGTTGTTCGCCATTTCCCGATCTACGGTTCGGTCGCAGCGGTAGTTGCTGTGGCGCTCGTAGCCGGGTTCCTCGTGTTCGTGCAGGACGACGACCGGCCATCGACGCCCACAACCACGGCGCGTCTGATGCAGGCGACGAGCATCGCGACGATGCAGGCGATCAGCTCTGCGACGCAGGCGACGAGTGCCGAGGCGGCGTTCCAGACGATGCAGGCGACTGTGGCGTCGGCCACCGAACCGGCCGAGACGGCGAAGGTCGAGACCGCGACTGAGTCCACCACCGCGCCGACCGTCACGGCAGCCGCACCAGCCAGCACAAGCAGCACAGAAGCTACCGCGACGACTCCCGCAACCGAGCCGAGCACTCCGACTGCGGCGACTCAGCTGGCAGTTGTCCCGAGCATCGACCCGTCGACGATCGAGCAGGGCCCGGTACCGGCTGCTGACGGTGGCGGCAGCGGCCCAAGTGCTGATGTCACTTACGTCATAGACGCGGCACCGGCGGTAGTCGCAGCCACATCGGTGATCTACTACCTGGCTCCTCCGAGCGAAGACCCGGTCGCGTTCTGCCAGAGCATGGCCGAGCGCGCCGGCATGTCGACCGATGATGTGTACTCAACGAACGAGTCGGGGCGCATGGAGGTGTTCGCCGGAACGCCCGGCGGTGGCACGCTCTACTGGCGACCTGATTCGGGCGTCTTCCAGATCTCCAGCAGCGCAGCCGGTGAAGGAGCAGAGCTGACCGAAGGTGAGATCGTTGACGCCGCGCAGCGCTGGCTGGCGGCCCTCGACTACCCGACTGAGACGCTCGGTGCGCCGATAGTCGACGACTTCGGCGAGCTTTGGCAAGTGCAGTTCCCGATGGCAAATATGCCGTCCATCGGCGTTGGCTATCCGCTCGGCGTCAGCCTCATGCTGCACCGCGACGGCACGCCGGCCGAGGCGCGTGGCTACTGGCTCACCGTCAATCAGGAAGCACCGGTTGATGTCATCAGCGTCGAGCGAGCCTGGGATTCCGTGACGCACGGCGGTGGCTACTGGCGCGATGGCGGTATGTCTGCCGGGGGCGGTGAGTTCCGCGCCGAGTCGGTGCAACTGAGCTCCATCCTGACGACCGACGGCGGCGAGCTCAAGCTCCTGCCGGTGTACGAGTTCCGCGGCGAGTTCACCATGCCCGATGGCAGCAGTGCGCCGATCTCAGTCTTCGTTCGTGCCTCGACCGACTGATCAAGGCTCCGCTTGGTCGCAACTGACTGAGATTACCTGCCGCTCTGAAGTTGGACTGAGTCGAACGGGTGGGAGATCTCTCACTGCGGTTCGAGATGACAGGAGAACGGGGGTGGCTGTCGGATCGAATTGTCTGCCATTGATGGCAGTGTCGAGCGGCTGGCTTACAACCACTCACTTGTCCTGAATATTTTCGAACCGCAGGAGAGATCTCCCACCCGTTCGACTCAGTCCAACCCCGGTGAGAGATGTCTCGCGCTTTGGAAATGCCCGTGAGTGAAGTTGCTGATCCTGCTGCCCGAACCATTCATCGTATAATCAAACCAGGTGCCACGCAGATGAAGCCTTCGTGATGGCACGTCCACCCGTCGGTTCGAGCATGAGGGATGGAGGCGCGCAACGTCGATGTATGATGCTGTCCGGTCGTTGACTAACGGCCCGACCGAACCGCCGCGAATCGATCGCATGCTCGCTCCGTTTCGTACGTTCAGCCGCACCGCCGCCGCTGGCGGTATTCTGCTCTTCCTCGCAACCGTCGTCGCGCTCGTCTGGGCAAACTCGCCCTGGAGCGACAGCTACGCCCGCCTGTGGTCGACCGAGCTTTCGATCGAAGCTGGGCGCTTTCACCTTGACGCAACGCTGAGCCACTGGATCAATGATGGCCTGATGGTGATCTTCTTCTTCGTCGTCGGGCTGGAGATCAAGCGCGAGGTGCTGGTTGGCGAGCTTGCCTCGCTGCGGCAGGCAGCGTTTCCCATCGCCGCCGCCATCGGCGGCGCTACCGTCCCGGCGCTCATCTTCCTCGCCTTCAATGCCGGAACCGAAGCTGTGCGCGGTTGGGGTGTCCCGATGGCGACCGACATCGCCTTCGCGCTGGGCGTGCTGGCGCTGCTGGGCAGCCGCGTGCCGAACGGACTCAAAGTCTTCCTCGCCGCGCTGGCGATTGCCGATGACCTGATCGCCGTGCTGGTCATTGCCATCGCCTACACCGAGACTGTCGCCTGGATCTACCTCGGCGCCGGATTCGTCGTGCTGTGTGCTGCCTTCATCCTCAATTGGCTCGGTGTCATCCGGCCAATCGTGTATGCGGTGCTCGGCATTGTGCTCTGGTTGGTGTTTCTTAAGTCGGGTGTCCACGCCACGATTGCCGGCGTACTGCTTGCGATGGCGATCCCGGCCCGGACGCGGATCGACACGTTTGATTTCGTCGCGCGCGGTCGCGCGCTCCTGTCCGACATCGAATCAGCCGCTACTCCCGGTGTCAGCGTCGTGACCAATCGCGATCATCAATCGGCGCTGCATGAGCTGGAGACGACAACCGAGTTCGTTCAGTCGCCGATGCAGCGGATGGAGTATGGGCTGCACCCGTGGGTCGCCTTCCTGATCGTGCCGCTATTCGCACTGGCGAACGCCGGTGTGCCACTCGATTCCGGGCTGGGTGAAGCGTTGACCAGCCCGAGTGGGCTGGGCGTCATCATCGGCCTGGTAATCGGCAAGCAAGTTGGCATCACGCTGAGCGCGCTGGCCATGGTGCGCTTCGGTATTGCACCATTGCCGGACGGCGTGACGATGCGCCAGATCTACGCTGTAAGCTGGGTCGCCGGTATCGGTTTCACCATGTCACTCTTCATCGCCGAGTTGGCGTTCGACGGCGGAGAGCACCTCGCGGCGATCAAGGCAGCCGTGCTCGTTGCGTCGGCTATCGCTGGCACGGTCGGCTACCTGCTCATGCGCTTGGCTACTCAACCGACACCCGCCGAGTCGTAGCGCCCGTCGCTCAGCTCCAGGCGTCGAAGATGATCCGCGAGATGTGGCCATTGAGGATCGCGCCCGGGTGCTCACTGTTGAAGGCCAGTTCCGGGTGGCGCTCAGTCATCAGACACAGGACGTAGCGCTGCTCACCGTCGATCTCAATGATCCCGGCATCGACGCGCACCGCGCCGTTGCCATCGGTCATGAAGCCGCTCTTGGAGCGGACGACGACCTGTCCGTTGTGGACAGCCCCGGCCCGGTCGTACTGTCCGAACGGCAGGTAGCGACCGATCTGGTCGTGATACTGCTGCGTCACCAGAATGTCGCGCACGAGCGCCGACGCCTCCGGCGAGACGAGCGCGTCGGTCGCGATCAGGCGCAGCAGCGCCACGATGTCGTGCGGGGTGCTGGCGGCGTACTGCCGGGCGTTGCGCTCCGGCCAGTCGCCCGATTTCAGCGTCGTGGCGGTCATGCCCCACTCGCGGCCGGATTGCTCGATCCGCTCGCGCCCGCAGAGGCGGATGAGCGCGTTCGTCGCGATGTTGTCCGAGAGGGCGATCATGAGCGTGGCGATGTCACGCACTGAGAGCTTCACATCCGGCGACAGGTCCTTGAGAATGCCCGAGCCACCAGTCTGATCCTCCGGCACCAGCGGCAGCAGCTGACCGAGTTCAATCAGACCGGCGTCGACCTGTCGGGCGACCTCGGCCAGCACGAGCAGCTTGATCGTTGAGGCGGTTGGCATGATGGCGTCAGCGCGGTAGCCGCCTTCTTCGCCGGTTGTGATGTTGTACGCGAGATACGCGGCTTCGCCCTCAAACTCGTCAATCAGCGTCTGGGCGGCTGCCACAATGTCGCTCACGTCGCGTGATTCCCTTCATCCAGCACAAAGCAGTGCGTTGCCTCACCACAACGCACGCCGTCAGATTATGCACGCGATCCGTCAGGGTTCGACGATCTTCCAGTAGGAGTTCTTCCGGATGACTTTGCCGTCCCGGAAGGTGTAGTGGTCGCTGCCGCACACCTCGATGCGCGTGCCAGTTGTCGTTGTGCCGGTCAGCGTCCACTCGGAGACACCGAAATCACCGCAAACCCAGTGCTTCGCGTCACCGTAATGCACATCGGGCATGCCAGCAAAGCGCCCGGCCAGTCCTTCGCGGACGGCCGCTGCACCCTCGTACCGTTGCCCCCACGGGTGTGGCCCGCGCGGCATCTCCAGCACAGAGTCCTCAGCGAAGAACGCCATCACAGCGTCCAGATCGTGCGCGTTGAACGCGTCGGCAATCGCTTCAAGCGTTTCGACGGAGACGGGAGGTGTTGCCTGCATTGCTGGTCCGTCCCTTCGGTCGTGTGTTGGTGATCGTGAACGCGCCCTGACTTTATTTCCACATCACCAAGCTGCGTCCACAACATCACACAGCAATCGTCAAGCTTGCCAGATCTCGCGGATAGAACGTCAGCATCTCGATGCCCGTCTCGGTGACGGCGACGGTGTCGGAGTGGCGGAAGCCGCCGAAGCCGGGGACGTAAATGCCCGGTTCGACAGTGAAGACCATGCCGACTTCGATCATCCGCTCGTCGCCGACGTCAAGGAACGGCGCTTCGTGGATCAGTTGGGATTTTGCATGGCCGGAGTGGTGTCGCCAGGTGTCCATCAGGTTGTGCTCACGGTAGTAGCGCATGACCTCGCGGTCGACCGAGGCGCAGGTGACGCCCGGCTTGATGGCGTCCATCGCCAGCGTCTGGAGCGTGAACATGTGGTTGAAGTACGTCTCCTGCTCCTTGCTCGGCTCGCCCATGACCATTGTGCGTTCCAGTTCGCTGCCGTAGCCCCAGACCGCCGCACCGGCACCAGTCACCAGAACGTCGCCCTTCTGCAGCTTGACGTTGCTGGAGATGGCGTGCGGCAGAGCCGAGTCTTTGCCGACCTGGCCGCGGAATCCGGCGCTGGCCGGTAGCCCCATCGTCATCGGGCGGTACTCCGAGCCGAGTTCTTGCATCATCTCCAGGCTGGCCTTGAGCGATGCACGTAGCGCGATGTCGGATTCGCCGACCCCGACCTCACTAAACTCCTGCAGATACTGGTGGGCGAGGTTGCCCCACTTGCAGCTCTCGCGGATCAGGTCCAGCTCAGCCTCGGTATTGAGCATCTGCATGTACTCGATGTCGTCGTTCACACTGGTGACCGTGGCATCTGGCAACAGCTCGCTGACCTTCGGCCCGCGATAGCCGTAGACCTGCCCGTAGCCGTCGGAATCGACGCCGATCTGGGCGTTCTGCAGGCCCATGTCGATCAGCAGGTCCTTGAGATATTCCAGCGGGTGGCGCTCACCAGGGTATTCGGGATAGGGCAGGATGGTGTCGACCATCGCGTACTCTTCGGCGTGCTCGCGTTCGAGCATCGGGATGAGCAGCCCGGAGTGGTTCGCGGTCAGCACGTAGGCCATCGGTCGCTCGGTCTGGATGAAGGTGAAGCGGCTGAAGTAGCCGACCTTGTTGGGGTTGAACAGCACCAGGCCGGTCATGCCGCGCTGGCCGATCGTCTCGAGGATCTTCGCTCGCCGCTCAATGTATTCGTTGTCGGGTAGTCGAATGTGTGCCATCTGCAATGTCCTCCCGAATCCCTGCTGGGGTCGTGGCGATCAGGCGTGATCCAGCGCGCTGCAGAGCGCGTCGACGCTCTGGAACGAGCCGCGCTCGGCGGTCTGCACGTCGCGGATGACGCCCTGCTCGTCGATGACGAACGTCACGCGGCTGGCGGTGCCGGGCTCCTCGTTGAAGACGCCGTAGGCGCGTGAGACAGCGCCGTGTGGAACAAAGTCGGCCAGCAGCTCGATCGAGATCCCGCGTGCTTCCTTCCAGGCGCGTAGCGACCAGGCGTTGTCCACCGAGATGCCATAGATCTTCGCGCCGTGCGACTCGAACTCGCCCGCGTCCTTTGTATACGCTTCCATCTGGTTTTGGCAGCCGGGGCTGAAGGCCGCAGGATAAAACGCCAGGATCACCTTCTGGCCGCGCAGATCCGACAGCGTGACCGTCGAGTTGTCGCTAGCCTTCAGTGTGAAATCTGGTGCCTGGGTTCCTTCCGCAATCGGCTCGCTCATGGACGTATCCTTTCAATGAGTCATCAGATCGATCAGGCGTGCGGTGCCTGACTCACCGGCTATGGTGCGTCGGGCCTGGTCGCTGGTCAAGTCATGAACGGGAGCAGCAGTCCAGATATGGTGATCACATCTCCAGATACAGCAGTTGCCCTCGTCCAGACTGAGCTCGACGTGCCGTCTGCGCTGCGCCGTGCGTTCGGCCTGCTTGCCGCAGACGGTGGGCCAACGCTCGGCGAACGCGCCGGTCGGCTGGTCACGATCAAGCCGAACCTGACCGCGCCGCGTGAGTCCGGGAGCGGCGTCGTTAGCGATGTCGCCGTCGTCGAGGCATTGATCCAGATGCTGCGGTCCGAAGCGCCGGATGTCGAACGCATCGTCGTCGCCGACGGACCGGGCATGGTCGACGCAGCGCGCTGCTTCACGGCGGCAGGTTACGATCGCCTGGCTGGCGAGTACGGTGTTGAGCTGCTGGACCTGAATCTGGAGCCAACGCAGACGGTCGATGTCCCGGACTGGCTGCGGTACCCGAAGCTGGAGATTCCGAGCGTCGTCCTCGATGCCGACCTGTTCGTCTCGATTACGCCGGTCAAGACGCACACCGACGGGCTCTACACCGTCCATGCCAAGAACATGTTCGGTGTCCCGCCGAATCGGCTGTATGGCCGGCCACGCCGCGCGTTCCACCGGGCCGGTGTGCCGGAGGTGGTCTATGACATCTGCCGCGCCGCGCCGATCGACCTGGCGATCATCGACGGGCTCGTTGGACTGCAACTCGGTAATCCGATCGACGGTGAGCCGGTGAAGCAGGGCGTGCTCGCCGTCGGCTGGAATGCGCAGGCCGTCGATGTTGTTGGATGTGCATTGATGGGGGTTGATCCGATCGATACGCGCTACCTCGCCTATTTGCGGGCTGCCGGTGTCGGGCCGATTGCGTTGGACGAGATTCGCCTCGTCGGCGATCCATTGCAGGAGCTGGCGCTGCGCTTCGCGACGCCGGACGCCGAGACACTGGCGGCACACAGTCAGCGCACATCTGCGCACTAGGTGGTCGGAATGTGGCCTTGCCACTTGACGATAGGCACAAACCCCGCGATGATCCGTTTCCTGTACCCCTTCTATTGTGGCGCTGTAAGTTCGCACGCAGAAACCCCGCGAAAAGCCAGAACGAATCGGGAGGACCATGACAGCGACAGCTGATCCCGTCATCATCGGGAAACCACAAAAGCGTATTGAAGGCGATAAGAAAGTCACCGGCGCGACGCGCTACGTTGACGATCTCCAGATGCACGGCATGCTGCATGCTCGTCTGGTGACGAGCATCTACCCGCATGCCGAGATCAATGGGATCGACGCCACCGCCGCACTGGCCTATCCGGGCGTTGTCGCCGTCTACACTGGCCGCGACGTGCATCCAACCGGCGATGAACCCGCCGATCGTAACCACCACCTGCTGGCACGCGACAAGGCGCTCTACTACGGGCAGCCCGTCGCTGTCGTGCTGGCGACGTCAGAGACCGCTGCCGCCGAAGCTGCCGAGCTGGTCGAGGTTGATTACACCGAACTCGACCCGGTCGTCGATCCGCTTGCTGCGATGGAGCCGAGCGCTGCCGTCATCCGCAAGAAGTCCGGCGGCGACGATGGCGCAGAGATGCAGATGCACGCGACAGTCTCGGGCGGCGACGATCTCGATATCTCGCGTATGCCGGACAATATTACCGGCGCAGCAAAGTTCACGCGCGGCGATGTCGAGGCGGCGTTCGCCGCAGCCGACGTCATTGTCGAGCGCCGCTATGTCACGAACTGGGTGCACCAGTCGTACATCGAGCCGCACGCGTCGGTTGCAGTGCCGGACCCGATGGGCAACCTGACGGTCTACACGACGACGCAGGGCCAGTTCTTCACCCGCAACACCACCGCAGATGTCCTCGGTCTGCCGCAGAACGAGGTCAAGGTCGTCGGCATGGAGGTCGGCGGTGGCTTCGGCGGCAAGGCCGTGATGCTTGAGCCGCTGGCCGGTTGGATTGCTCGCAAGCACAGCGCGCCGGTCAAGATCACGATGACGCGATCCGAAGAGCTGTCGATGGGGAATCCGGCCCCGGGCTCGATCACCGACATCAAGATGGGCGGCACGAAGGACGGCGCGATCACAGCGCTGCAGGCGCGGATCGTGTTCGACTCCGGTTGCTACCCGGGTACGCCGGTCACCGTAGCGGCCCTCATGCTCGGCGGCTATTACCGCATGGGCGCGCTGGAGCTGGTCGGCTACGAAGTGCTGACCAACAAGCCGGGCAACGGTGCCTATCGCGCACCTGGCGCACCGCAGGCAACGTTCGCTGTCGAGCAGGCCGTCGATGAGCTGGCGACGAAGCTGGGCTGGGATCCGCTGGAGTTCCGCCTGCATAACTGCTCGGTGGAGGGCGACCCGCAACCAAACGGCGTGCCGTGGCCGCGCATCGGCATCAAGGAGATCCTCGAAACGATCCGCGAGCATCCGATCTGGAAGGAACGGCAGACCGGCGACAACTCCGGCTTCGGCCTTGCTATCGGTGGCTGGCCGGGCGGCATCGAGCCGTGCGCTGCTAATGTGCGCGTTAACACCGACGGATCGCTCGTCGTCCAGCTCGGCTCCAGCGACATCACCGGCACGAACACCGTCATGGCAATGCTGGCCGCCGAAGCGTTCGGCATCGAGGTCGACAAGGTGAGGATCGAAACTGCTGACACCGGCACGGCCCCGTACGCCGGCATGAGTGGCGGATCGAAGGTCACCTACACGCTCGGCCCGGCTGTCATTCGCGCAGCCGACGAGGCGCGGCGGCAGATTCTGGAAATCGCCGGTAGTGAGCTCGAGGCATCGCCGGACGATCTGGAGATGATCGAGGGCAAGGTTCGGGTGAAGGGCGCGCCGGACAAGGAAATGACCGTCGCATCCGTGGCGCAGAAGAGCATGACGTTCGGCGGCAAGTATGAGCCGGTCTACGGGATCGGTAAGTCGGCGCAGACCGACCGCGCTCCTGGCTTCTCCGGCCAGGTCGCGCAACTCAAGGTTGATCCCGACACTGGCGCAGTCAGCCTCGATCGCTACCTGACTGTGCAGGATGTCGGCAAGGCGCTCAACCCGGCAATGGTCGAGGGTCAGATGATCGGCGGCACAGCGCAGTCGATCGGCTTCGCGCTCTACGAGGGCATCGAGTACGGCGAAGACGGCCAACTGATCTCCTCGACACTGATGGATTATGCAGTGCCGTCATCAGTTCAAATCCCGCCGATCGAGACCGTCATTGTCGAGGTGCCCGCCCGCTCCGGCCCGCACGGCGCGAAGGGCATCGGCGAGCCGCCGATCATCCCCGGCCCGGCCGCAATCGGCAATGCCCTGGCCAACGCCACCGCCGGCAAGCGCTTCACCCAGATCCCATTCACCCCTGAGCGCGTGGTGAAGGGCATGAGCCAGAGCGAGTAGCGCGGATACAACGCAGGATGACGAGGGGGGCGAGCTATAGTGGCTCGCCTCTCTTTCATTTCTGGCGTGGCGACCTTGAAGAGTTCCTCCCAGCTGTCAACATGCAGACAGCAGTGGCGCTCGCCGTCCTGTTACACCGTCAATTGACGACCTCCGAGGTTGTCGAAGTTGCATATGCGTGCTACCATTACCTCGGTAACAAGATTGAGGTAGAACGCATGAGCCTGAACAATGCCGAAGCAGTCGCAGTTCCGCGTCTGGCAAATATAGAGAGTGCCGTCGAGCGCCTGCGTGAGTCGCGTCTGACGCGGACGCGCGAGGCGTTCGCCGCGCGTGCACTGAGGGCGATAGCAGAGCTCGCCGAGCACGCTGATGAGTCAGCGCTGGCCGAAGCGACGGGCGCCCCGACCGATCTCGACGTGCTTGTCCAGATCCTCAGTGAGCCACGGGTTCGCGAAGACCTGCACGATCCGCTGGCGGCCGCGCGGCTGCGTGGCTTCGCGCGGAGCGCGCAGGTGCTGGCGGCTGAAGGCGGCGTGCTCTCGGCGGCTGCCGTAGCTGAGGCTCTTGGCGTCACCCGCCAGGCAGTCGAGAAGCGTCGGCGTGCCGGGACACTGATCGGGCTGACAACTGGTCGGCGCGGGTATGCCTACCCCGCCTGGCAGTTCGATCCGCAGGTGGGTGTATTGCCTGGGTTACCGGAGGTGCTCAAAGCACTCAGTGGCCATGACCCGTGGACGCAGGCGGTCTTCATGCTGGAAGTCAACGATCGACTGAATGGCGAACGACCGCTGGATGCTCTTCGGCGCGGCGACGTCGGCAGGGCATTAGACGCCGCACAACTCGTCGGCGAGCATGGAGCAGCCTGATAGCGGCCAGCCCGGGCCGCATCCCGCGCCGCCGTCCGACCTCAACGCGCGACGTCTGCCGATTGTGCAACTGAATACCGACCTGTTTCGACTCCACCGCATCGATCGCGATCCTTTGCACTTCGGGCGTGCCGCGCAATTTCGCTTCGACGCACCAGATGGCGCATTCGGTGTGCTGTATGCCGGCGACGGCCCGGGCTGCGCCTTCATTGAGACGTTTGGGCGGCTCGGCGGGGCGCTGCGGCTGGTAACTGATCGAGAGCTTGCCGGGCGCGGGCTTGTCCGCATTACGTCGCGTCGGCCACTAAGACTGGTGGATCTGACAGCCGCTGGATTGCGTCGCCTGGACGCTGACAATCGGCTCTGCACCGGCGACTACCGCATCGCTCAGCGCTGGACTGCCGCACTCCACAACCACCCCGACCAGCTCGACGGCGTCCGCTACCGCTCGCGCCATGACCCGTCCCTCGTCTGCGTCGCGATCTACGAGCGCGCTGGCGATCTTCTCAATGTCGAGCATCTCAGCACGCTGATCGACACGCAACACGCCAGGTTGCTGGCGGATCTTCTCGATAT
Organism: Thermomicrobiales bacterium; assembly: GCA_023954495.1. NCBI lineage: Bacteria > Pseudomonadati > Thermomicrobiota > Thermomicrobia > Thermomicrobiales > Thermomicrobiales bacterium. The sequence goes on from JAMLIA010000039.1 coordinate 16,029, forward strand.
CTGGGACTTCGGTCTGCTCGTAACCACCCGCTAACTCAGGCTGGCACGAGCCGTGCGCGCTAGCGCAGGGTGAACAGGCATACTCTCGGCTGGGAGGCCTGCCGACGCGACTTGAAGGGGACAGCATGACCGACGGGCGCAGCCGAGTTGTGATTGAAGGGGTTCGTCCAGAGATTGATTGCGGCCGGTTTGCAATCAAGCGTGTCACCGGTGAGTCGGTCTCGGTTGAAGCCGATGTCTACACCGATGGCCACGATGAGGTCGCGGCGATCCTGCAATATCGCCGGGTAGGTGACCGCGACTGGATCGAGACTGCGATGGAGCCGCTCGGCAACGATCGCTGGCGGTCAACGTTTACGGTCGCCGATCTGGGCCGCTACGAATACACGATCATTGCCTGGGTCGATCGCTTCCGGACCTGGGTGCATGACCTCGAAAAGCGTGTCGCTGCCGAGCAGGACGTCGCAGTCGATTTGCGCATCGGCGCGCAGATCGTGGCTGCCGCTGCCAAGGGCTCGAAGCGAGCCGACGGGACGAGCCTTAGACGGATCGCCAAGCAGCTCGATAAGAATGCAGAGAGTGCGGTCGATACCGCGCTCTCCGCCGAGCTGGCCGAGCTGATGTGGCGCTGCGGCAAGCGCGAGCACGCCGTCACCTACGACAAGGTGCTGCCGGTGCGCGTTGATCCGCCGCTGGCCCGCTTCAGCGCCTGGTACGAGCTGTTCCCGCGTTCGACAGCGCAGACGGAAGGCGAGCACGGCACCCTGCGCGATGTCGAGCGGCTGCTGCCGTACATCGCCGAGCTTGGGTTCGACATTCTCTATCTGCCGCCGATCCACCCGATCGGCCGCCAGTTCCGCAAGGGGCCGAACAACACCACCGAGGCAGAGCCGGACGATCTGGGCAGCCCGTGGGCAATCGGTGGACCCGAGGGCGGCCACCGTGACGTGCACCCGTGCCTCGGCACGCTGGAGGACGTGCGGCATCTCGCCGAGGCAGCCCGCACCCACGAGATTTCGCTGGCGCTCGACATCGCTTTCCAGGCGTCGCCCGATCACCCGTACGTGGCGACGAACGCCGAGTGGTTCCGCGCTCGGCCGGACGGCACGATCCAGTACGCCGAGAACCCGCCGAAGAAGTATCAGGACATCTACCCGTTCGACTTCGAGACGGACGACTGGCAGGGGTTGTGGGATGAGCTGACCGACGTGGTGCGCCACTGGTGTCGCCAGGGTGTCCGCGTCTTCCGGGTCGATAATCCGCACACCAAGCCATTCGCCTTCTGGGAGCATCTGATCGGGACGATCAAGGCCGAGTATCCGGAGACGATCTTTCTCTCGGAGGCGTTTACCCGCCCGAAGGTCATGGCGCGGCTGGCGAAGGTCGGCTTCACCCAGTCGTACACCTACTTCACCTGGCGGACGACACGCTGGGAGCTGGAGGAGTACCTGACCGAGCTGACGCAGAGCGAGCTGCAGGAGTATTTCCGGCCCAGCTTCTGGCCGAACACACCAGACATTCTGCCCGAGCACCTGCAATATGGCGGGCGCCCGATGTTCATCGCGCGGCTGATTCTGGCAGCGACACTCTCGTCCAGCTACGGGATCTACGGCCCCGCGTTCGAGCTACTGGAGCACGAGCCGCTCGCGGTCGGGCGCGAGGAGTATCTGAATTCGGAGAAGTACGAGATCCGCCGCTGGGATCTGGAGCGGCGCGATAGCCTGCGCGAGATCATTGGCATCGTCAATCGCGTCCGACGGTCGCACCCCGCCCTGCAGCGCAACGACACACTGCAATTCCACCCGACCGACAACGACCAGCTCATCGCCTACACCAAGATCGACGGGGAGTCGGGCGACATCGTGCTGACCGTCGTCAACATGGACCCGCACCACACGCAGTCCGGCTGGATCGATCTGCAGATTCACGACCTCGGTCTGGATCAGGGCGAGACGTATCAGGTGCACGACTTGCTCGGCGGTGGGCACTACCTCTGGAGCGGCTACCGCAACTTCGTCATGCTCGATCCGCACGCGATGCCGGCACACATCTTCCATGTTCGGCGGCACGTGCACTCCGAGCACGACTTCGACTATTTCATGTAAGCCGGTCGCTACTGTCGACCCATACGGAAGGGATCGTCCGCAACGAATGGTGAATCGAAAGCGTCGTACCGTCGAGCAATTCCCCGAAGAAAATCCGCTCTGGTACAAGGACGCAGTCATCTATCAGGCGCACGTGCGGGCGTTTCGCGACTCGAACGCTGACGGTATCGGCGACTTCGCCGGCCTGATCGAGAAGCTCGATTATCTGCAGGATCTCGGCGTCACCGCGATCTGGATTTTGCCGTTCTACCCATCACCATTGCGCGACGACGGCTACGACATCGCCGATTACACCGACGTCAACCCGATCTACGGCACCATTCGCGACGCCCGGACATTCGTCCGCGAGGCGCACCGGCGCGGTCTGCGGGTCATCACTGAGCTCGTCTTCAACCACACGTCAGACCAGCACGCCTGGTTCCAGCGCGCACGCACAGCCAATCCGGGTACACCGGCGCGTGACTTCTATGTCTGGAGCGACACCGGCACCGAGTACCCTGAGGCGCGCATCATCTTCAAGGACTTCGAGGTCTCCAACTGGACCTGGGATCGCGTCGCCGGTGCGTACTACTGGCATCGCTTCTACTCCAGCCAGCCCGATCTGAACTTCGACAATCCGCGAGTTCACGAAGCGCTGTTCAAGGCCATGAGCTTCTGGCTCGACGCCGGCGTCGACGGCGTGCGGCTGGATGCGATCCCCTATCTCTACGAGCGCGAAGGCACCAACTGTGAGAACCTGCCCGAGACGCACGCGTTCCTGAAGAAGGTGCGTGCGTTTGTCGACAACAACTATCGCGACCGGATGCTGCTGGCCGAGGCGAATCAGTGGCCGGAGGACACCGTCGAGTATTTCGGCGACGGTGACGAATGCCATATGGCCTTCAACTTCCCGGTCATGCCACGGCTCTACATGGCACTGCGGATGGAGGATCGCTACCCGATCGTCGACATCCTCGATCAGACGCCGGAGATCCCCGACAACTGCCAGTGGGCCATGTTCCTGCGCAATCACGATGAGCTGACGCTCGAAATGGTGACCGACGAGGAGCGCGACTACATGTATCGCGCCTACGCGCAGGATCCGCAGGCGCGGATCAACCTCGGCATCCGCCGCCGCCTCGCCCCACTCGTGCAGAACAACCGACGGCGCATCGAGCTGCTCAACGGCCTGCTGTTTTCGCTGCCCGGCACGCCGATCATCTACTATGGCGACGAGATCGGCATGGGCGACAACATCTTCCTCGGCGATCGCAACGGCGTTCGCACGCCGATGCAGTGGAGCGGCGACCGCAACGCCGGTTTCTCCGACGCCAATTCGCAACGCCTCTTCCTGCCGGTCATCACCGACCCGGAGTACCACTACTCGACCGTCAATGTTGAGACGCAGCAGGCTAATCCGCAGTCGTTGCTCTGGTGGATGAAGCGGTTGATTGCGCTGCGCAAGCGCTACCGGGCGTTTGGACGCGGGACGATCGAGTTTCTCAATCCCGATAACCGCAAGGTGCTCAGCTTCATCCGGACGTACGAGGACGAAGTCATCCTGGTCGTAGCCAACCTGTCGCGCTTCGCGCAGGGCGTCGAGCTAGACCTGTCGAGCTATCGCGGTATGGCACCGGTCGAGATGTTTGGTCGGACTGAGTTCCCGCAGATCGGCGAGTTGCCCTACTTCGTCACGCTCGGCCCGCACTCGTTCTACTTCTTCTCGCTGGAACAGCAGCGCGTCAGTGGCGAGCGCATATCGTCGGACGACGATGTCTCTGCGCTGCCCCAGCTCGCTGTCCGAGGCGACTGGGCAACGGTGTTCAGTGGGAGTGCGCACGACCGGTTCACGCAGATGTTGCCCGAGTACCTGCTGTCGCGGCGCTGGTTCGCTGGCAAGGCACGCCGTCCGCGGCAGGCCACGATCACTGATCGTCTGACTGTGCCCTACGACGGAACGTCGGCGCAAATGCTGATTCTGCGCGTCGAATATGCCGAGGGTGACCCGGACACGTACGTCTTGCCGTTGGCCTTCGCCACCGGTGAGCGGGCGCAGGACATCAGCAACTACATGCCGCACGCGATCTTCACGCGGCTGAGCGCCAACGGTGCGGACGGTCTGCTGTACGACGCGATGTGGGACCCGGCATTCGGTCAGGCGCTCGTGGGCCTGATCAGCCGTCGAGGGCGCCTGCGTGGTGAGCGTGGCGCAATCTCGGCGTTCACGACGCGAGCTTATCGCACGCTGACTGCCGGGATGGATCAGTTGCCCGAAGCGACGAACGTCCGCGCCGAGCAGAGCAACAGCTCCGTCACGCTGGGCGATCGGCTCATCCTGAAGGTGATTCGCCGTCTCGCACCGGGCATCAACCCCGACCTGGAGATCGGCAGGGCACTCACCGAGCGCAGCGAACTCGCCAACATCGCGCCGGTGGCCGGGGCGATTGAATACCGCGCATCTGGCGAAGAGCCGATGACGCTCGGCATCCTGCAGGGCTTCGTCAAAAACGAGGGCGATGCCTGGTCGTACGCGCTCGATGTCGCCGCGAATTTCTACGATCGGATGCTGGCCGACCGCCCGGAGATTGAGACGGTTGTCACCAGCACCCGGCAGCTGCTGACCGATGCCGAAAACGGCCCCAGTGAGCAGGCGTCTGAACTCGTGAGCGGCTTCCTCGCCGACGCCCACCTGCTGGGCGTGCGCACTGCCGAGATGCACATTGCGCTGTCTGGCCTGGACGATCCCGCATTCGCGCCGGAGAGCTACACCACCATGGGCCAGCGCTCGCTCTATCAATCGACGCGCAGCTACGCCAACGAGGTGTTCCAGACGCTGCGCAAGCAGCACAAGCACCTGCCGGACGATCTGATCGATGACGTTGACCGCCTGCTCGCGCTGCAGCCGCAATTGCTGGCGCACTACCGCACGGTCGTTGACCGGCGCATCGACGGGCAACGTATCCGCGTACACGGCGACTACCATCTGGGGCAGGTGCTGTTCACCGGGCGGGACTTCGTCATCATCGATTTCGAGGGTGAGCCGATGCGACCGCTCAGCCAGCGGCGTATCAAGCGCTCGCCCCTGCGAGACGTCGCCGGGATGCTTCGGTCGTTCGACTACGCCGCCTGGTCGGCGCTGCTGGAGTTGCGCGAGAGCGGCCTGCTTACCGCAGACGATCCCGATCCGCGGTCATGGGCCCTCTTCTGGTACCAGTGGGTCGCCTCGTCGTTTCTGGCCGGCTACCTTGAGACAGCCGCAGGGGAAAGCTTCCTGCCAAGCGACCGCGAGACGCTCGGATTGCTGCTGGACATCCTGCTGCTGGACAAGGCGATCTATGAGCTGAACTACGAGCTCAACAATCGACCTGACTGGGTGCGCATCCCTCTGTCTGGCTTGCTTGACCTGTTGGCTCCGCTCGCGATCGACTAGCCGCGAAACGCCGATACAGGAGCAACTCGATTGCAGTGACTTCTATACATTGCTCTGCAATGTATAATGCTGCTAGATACGCGGTGCACCGGGCAGGAGTATCAGTGCATGGATGTCGAGCAGTCCGATCTGACAGCGTGGTCCGACCAGCGTCATTTCACGCCCGGAGCGCAGGTTTGTGGGGCTCTCCTGCGTTGGACTCAGTCGAGCGGGTGGGAGATTTCTCACTGCGGTTCGAAATGACAGGAGAAAGGGTTGGCTGTCGTACCGGGATGCTCGCCATTGCTGGCACTGACGACCCACTCAATGGGTTGTCAATGTCAAGTTGTCCAATCGGCAGCCAACTTTTTGTCCTGTCATTTCGAACCGCAGTGAGAAATCATCCCACCGCTCGACTGAGTCCAACGCAGGCGGGACCCGATCGGCACTTCCGGACTGGACACCGTTCTGAGCGACGAGAGCAGGTAACGCGATGGGGATCAACAAGGACCTGATTGCTGCGACATCAACGCCGATCGTTCTGGCGATTCTGGCGGAGGACGACAGTTACGGCTACGCGATTCTGCAGCGGGTGCGGGAAGTGTCCGGTGGGCGGATGGAGTGGACCGACGGGATGCTCTATCCGGTGCTGCATCGCCTCGAGCGCCTCGGCCACGTCGAGGCGCGCTGGGAGACGGCGGACACCGGCCGACGGCGCAAGTACTACCGCATCACCGCACAGGGCGAGGCGCAACTGGCCGAGGAGCGCCGACAGTGGCTGGCCGTCGATTCGACGATGCGCAATATCTGGAACGCGCTATCCGCTCCGGTAGCTGACGGGGCATCGGCAGCGTTTGGCGCTGCGCCGGAAGGAGCCGGGCAATGACGGCGAATGGGCCGGCACTGTCGCTGGAGGATCAGATCGACCTCTGGCGCTCGTACCTTCGTCGGCGACAGACGATCCACCCGGTCGATATCGATGAGTTGGAAGATCACCTGCGCGAGCAGATCGACGTGCTCGTGGACGCCGACCTCTCGACCGACGAGGCGTTCCTCGTCGCGGTCAAGCGTATCGGCAGCCTGGATGCGCTTTCGCGCGAATTCGCTCGTGAGCACGCGGACCGGCTTTGGAAGCAGCTCGTCGTCGCCGGGCCGGAGAGTACTACGGCGGCCGGCTTGCGCCGCACCGACGCAGTCGTCGCCATCGGCTTTGCAATCGTCGCGGCAATTGCGATCAAGCTGCCGTCACTGTTCGGCCTTGATCTGGATGGCGATGCCGGGTTTTACGCACGCAACGCCAGCTTGTTCGTCCTGCCGTTCCTGACGATGTACTTCGTCTGGAAGCGGCGGATGGCGCTGCATATGGCGCGCTGGCTGGTGCTGCCGTTCATTGCAGCCGGGATCTTCGCCAACGTCTATTCGTTCGTCAGCGGTGGGGCGAGCGAGTCGCTGACCGCATTGCACCTGCCGATTGCCCTCTGGCTGGCGGTTGGCATCGCCTACGCCGGTGGCCGCTGGAACGAGGTCAGTGGCCGGATGGACTTCATCCGTTTCTCCGGCGAACTGTTTATCTATTATGTCCTGATCGCTTTGGGCGGCGGCGTCCTGATGGGCGTCATGGCCGTCATCTTTCAGGCGATCGGGATCGATATCGAGCGCTTCTTCGAGTCGTGGATGCTGCCGTGTGGTGCGGTCGGCGCGGTGCTGGTTGCGTCGTGGCTGGTTGAAGCCAAGCAGAGCGTGATCGAGAACATGGCTCCGGTGCTGACGCGCCTGTTCACGCCGATGTTCGCGGCGATGCTGCTGGCGTTCCTCGGCGCGCTGGTCTGGACCGGGCGTGGCATCGCCATCGAACGTGATGCGCTGATCGTCTTCGATCTGCTGCTGATCGTCGTGCTTGGCCTGCTGCTCTACTCGATCTCAGCTCGCGATCAGCACGCGGCGGCCGGGCCGTTCGACCTGCTGCAGATCATCCTTGTCGTCAGTGCGTTACTGGCGAACGCGGTCGCGTTGTGGGCGATTGCATCACGGATCAACGACTTCGGCTTCACGCCAAACCGGACGGCTGCGCTGGGCGTGAACGTCCTGTTGCTGGTGAATCTCGCCTGGTCGGCTGTGCTCTACGTCCAGTTCCTGCGCGGACGCGGCACCTTCGCCAGCCTGGAGCGCTGGCAGACGCGTTACATCCCAGTCTATGCACTCTGGGCGGCCACCGTCGTCGTTGTCTTCCCTCCGCTGTTCGATTACATCTGATGAGAAGTGGCTCGTCCGACAGGCAATACTTATCACGACAGACGTTGGTAATGTACGGGCGTATTGCATACGCCCGTTCAGCCGCCAACCCACCCGGTCGGCACCCACCGGCATGGCCGCATGCGAGCGTCACGACCCCGCATAAAGACGCGCCGAAGGGAACACCCTAATGCTCTATTGGTTAGCTGGAGGACTCACGCTCCTGCTGGTCGTGTCATGGGTCGCATCGCGCATTCTGCGTGCAGTCCTGGGGCCGAGTTGGGAGCCGAAGAAGTCGGCAGGGCATCAGCTTGGTGAGGCGGAACAGTTGCAGCGGAACCAGCGCATCTAACGGTCACGGCACCCGCTGCTGGTGCAGCATCGGCTGCTCCGCCGTTTCAGTACCGTGCGCGCGGATGTAGAGGTAGCCAATGACGACGCCGACGGCACAGATCAGCGCGACCTCGGCGGTGGCGGCCTGCACCCCCTGGTGGTCGGCCAGCGTGCCGATGACAAGGCTGCCGATCGGTGTCGAGCCCATAAACAGCAGCGTGTAGAAGCTCATTACGCGGCCGCGCATCTCCGGTACGCTGAGCATCTGCAGGCGGCTATTGGCGGTCGCGCTGAAGGTGATGCTGAACACGCCCAGTGCAATCAGGACAGCAACGGTCGTAAGCCAGATGTTGGACAGCGCCAGACCCGTTAGCAGCACTGGAAAGCCAGTTGCGCCAATCATCAGCGTGCGTCTGGAGACGCGCCCGGAATAGGCAATGCCAAGTGCTGCCGACAGCGAACCCACGGCCATCGACGAGGTCAGGATACCGAAGCCGATTGGCCCGGCATCGAGCACGTACTTGGCAATCAGCGGCAGCAGGACGGTGAAGTTGTAGCCGAACGTGCCGATGACGGCCATCAGAATCAGCACAAGCGCGATGTCCGGCGTTCGCGCTGCGTAGCGCACACCCTCGGAAATCTGGTTCAGCATGCGACCCTTCGGAGGATTCGGCACGTCGAACAGCTCCTCCTCGCGCATCATCGCCAGACCGATCAGCACCGCGACAAAGCTGATCGCATCGATGGTGAAGCAGCCCGCAACACCGACCCAGGCAATTGTCAGCCCGCCCAGCGCCGGGCCGATCAGGCGGGCGGAATTGAACACGATCGAGTTCAGCGCGATGGCGTTTGGCAGATCCTCCGGGCCGGCGAGTTCCTTCACGAATGCCTGCCGGGCCGGGCTATCGATGGCGTTCGTGATGCCCAGCAGCGTGGCTAGAACGTAGATGGCTAACAGGTTTGTGTTGCCGATGATAACCAGGATTGCGAGGGAGGCCGACGGAACGAGCTTGACTGCCTGCGTCACCAGCAACAGTCTGCGCTTGGATACGCGATCGGCAATGACTCCGCCGAACAGCGACAGGAAGAGGACCGGCAGCGTTTGAAACGTTGTGACAAGGCCGAGGGCGAGCGGCGAGTCGGTGATTTCGAGAACGAGCCAGGCCAGCGCGATCCGCTGCATCCAGGTGCCCATTGCCGAAACGACCTGCCCCGACCAGAACAGGCGGTAGTTGCGATTGCGGAGTGCGCGAAACGTTTGATGCAGTGCGGCGCTTGCAGACTGGCGTCGTCCGGTTCGTTTGACGCCCTCGGGAGCGTCAGGTGATGATGAGCCAGTCTTCTGCATTCGCCGCTGCTCCTCCGCTAGATGTTGTCCCTCGAAAGTATAGAGCATCAATATAACCTGTTGCAGCCTGACGCGCTACGATTGTGCGAAGTGACTGGCACTGGCAAATATCTTGCAGCGCAGGCAGCCAGAGACGTGCGATGGCGCGTCGACAGAACCAGAGAGGGCGACGTTGACCGACCAGACGACCAAAGCAAAGGCGATGAAGAAGGGCGACGATATTCGTCGCTCGACGCTGCTGACCAGCGACGATGTCTTCCTGTTCAACGAAGGCACCCACCAGCGACTCTATGAGAAGCTCGGCTCCCACCTGGTGACGGTTGATGGCGTCGACGGGGCGTACTTCGCCGTCTGGGCACCGAACGCCGAGCGCGTCAGTGTCGTCGGCGATTTCAACGGCTGGGACGCTGAGAGGACTCCGCTCCAGAGCGAGGGCGTATCCGGCATCTGGGAAGGTTTTGTCCCGGCCATCCAGCAGGGTGCTATTTACAAGTATCAGATCTGGTCACGGCACAATGGCTACGCTGTGCAGAAGGCCGACCCGTTCGCCGTGCATGCGGAAACGCCGCCGAAGACCGGCTCAATTGTCTGGGATCTCGCCTATGAGTGGGGCGATGACGTCTGGATGGCCGAGCGCGGGACACGCAACAGCGCCGACGCACCGATCTCGATCTACGAGATGCATTTCGAGTCGTGGATGCGTGTGCCGGAGGAGGGCGGCAGATCCCTCTCCTATCGTGAGATGGCACCGAAGCTGGCCGACCATATGCACACCACCGGCTTCACCCACGTTGAGCTGCTGCCGATCATGGAGCATCCATTCTCCGGCTCGTGGGGTTACCAGACGACCGGCTTCTTCGCACCGACCAGCCGCTTCGGCACGCCGCAGGATTTCAAGTACTTCGTCGACTATCTCCACCAGCGCGGCATCGGCGTCATCCTCGACTGGGTGCCGTCGCACTTCCCGACCGACGAGATCGGCCTCTACAACTTCGACGGCACGCACCTGTACGAGCACGCCGATCCACGGCAGGGCTACCACCCGGACTGGAACACGGCGATCTTCAACTATGGGCGACCCGAGGTCTGTTCGTTCCTGATGTCGAGCGCGATCTACTGGCTTGACCAGTACCACATCGACGGGCTGCGGGTTGATGCCGTCGCGTCGATGCTCTATCTCGACTACTCGCGCAAAGAGGGCGAGTGGATCCCGAACAAGTTCGGCGGGCGCGAGAACCTCGAAGCGATCGACTTCCTGCGGCGGCTGAACACGGCGGTCTACGGCGCGTTCCCGGACGTTCAGACGATCGCTGAGGAATCGACCGCCTGGCCGATGGTGTCACGTCCAATCTATGTTGGCGGTCTGGGCTTCGGCATGAAGTGGGACATGGGCTGGATGCACGACACGCTGGCCTACTTCTCGAAGGATCCGATTCACCGCCGGTTCCATCACAACTACCTGACATTCCGTGGACTGTACGCCTTCACTGAGAGCTTCGTCCTGCCGCTGTCGCACGACGAAGTTGTCCACCTGAAAGGCAGCCTGCTGGAGAAGATGCCCGGCGACGACTGGCAGAAGTTCGCCAATCTCCGGGCGCTCTACGGCTACATGTTCGCCCAGCCGGCGAAGAAGCTGCTGTTCATGGGCGCCGAGCTGGCCCAACGTTCGGAATGGAACCACGACGGCAGCCTCGACTGGCACGTGTTGGAGTCTGAAGCACACGTCGGCATTTCGCGCTGGCTGACGGCGCTGAACAATGCCTATCGCTCTGAGCCGGCGCTGCACGAGCTGGATTTTGACCCGGTTGGCCACGAGTGGCTGGATGCCAACGACACGGAGAACAGCGTCATCTCGTTCGCCCGCCATGCGCGCGACCGTCGCGAGTCGGTCATTGTCGTCTGCAACTTCACGCCGGTGCCGCGCTACGACTATCGCGTCGGTGTAGCCGAAGCGGGTTTCTACCGTGAGATCCTCAACAGCGATGCGGAGGAGTACTGGGGCAGCGGCCAGGGTAATTTCGGCGGCGTTGACGCCACGCCGGTTGCCTGGCATGGCCGCGACCACTCGCTCACGGTTACCGTCCCGCCGCTCGGTGTTGTGATGTTCAAGAAGGCCGACGCATCCTGATCCAGCGCCGCTGCGTGCCGTGTCCTGCAGTTCGGGACAGGGCACGCGCCATGCGTTATGCCAATCGGGAGAATCGACACTGACGCTTGGGGGAGAGATGCCGGAGCTGGAGTTGGGCGCGGTCTGGCTCGGTGAGGAGCGGGTCAATTTCACTGTCTGGGCACCAAAGGCGCGCACTGTTGAAGTGCACCTGCTTGATGAGCAGTCACGTTACATCGCGCTCGAGCCGCGTGAACACGGCTACTTCAGCGCTGTCGTCGACGGCATCAGCCCTGGCGACCGCTACACCTATCGTCTCGACGGCAGCGACGAGTGGCCGGACCCGGCCTCGCGGTACCAGCCCGACGGCGTGCACAGCCCCTCAGCGATTGTCGATCCTGCGTTCGTCTGGACGGACGCCGACTGGCGTGGGATCGCCCAGGACGAGCTGATCATCTACGAGTTGCACGTCGGCACTTTCTCATCCGAGGGTACCTTCGATGGTGTCATCCCGTTCCTGCCCTATCTCAGCGATCTGGGCGTGACGGCGATTGAGCTGCTGCCGGTCGTCCAGTTCCCCGGCGAGCGCAACTGGGGATATGACGGCGTCGATCTGTTCGCTCCGCACTCCGCTTATGGTGGGCCGGAGGGCCTGCGCCGCCTCGTCGATGCCTGCCACGCGCACGGCCTCGCTGTCCTGCTCGATGTCGTCTACAACCATCTCGGGCCGGAGGGCAACTACCTCACCAAGTTCGGCCACTACTTCACCGATCGTTACCACACGCCATGGGGCGATGCTGTCAATGTCGATGGGCCGTGGAGCGATGAGGTCCGGCGCTTCTTCGTCGAGAACGCGCTCTACTGGACGCGTGAATATCATATCGATGGCTTCCGGCTCGACGCGACCGATCGCATCATTGATGAGTCAGCCACCCACTTCCTCCGCCAGCTCAGCAG